>JAGLWJ010000524.1 GCA_023133475.1 Phycisphaerae bacterium
AGGACGGCATTGCCGTGGAGACCGTTTCCTCCGGGTCCCCAATCACGGTGGAATGGTCCGTACTCAATAATGACATCGGCACGACTCCGGTGAATTCCTGGTTCGACCGCGTTTATCTCTCGGACGACGTCTGGCTGGACGGTTCGGATTGTGTGTTGGGGACACGTCACCATTTTGGCGCTCTCGATTATGGGGACACCTATGCGGCATCCTACGAGGTTGAAATCCCCATTTACGTCGTGGGCGAGAACATGTTCGTCTTCGTCAAGACGGATTTCAACAACGACGTCTATGAAGCGGATAACGGCAATAACGCCACTGCCGACGGGCCTATCCAGGTGGTCTGGGGGCCGCCCAATTTGCAGGTCGATGAGGTTACTGCCCCCGGTGGCGTAGTGGCTGGTGAGCCGTTCAGTGTAAGCTGGAGGGTGAGGAATGGTGGTGGGCCTACGTCCAGTGGGACGTGGAACGATCGGGTCTACCTCTCCAATGATCGCTGGCTTGACCCGGGCGATACGCCTTTCAATCCGGTTTCCCACGCCGGCGACCTTCCCTACAACTGCACCTATACTGCCGGTGCGATGATAACGGCACCTCCGGGTTTGAATGACCCGTTCTATGTGATTATTGAAGCCGACACCGGCGGTGATGTAGCCGAGTCGAACGAATGCGACAACACCGATTATACGTCTGTATCATTCACTCCCGATCCGGTTGATTTGCAGGTCACCAACGTCAATGCACCAGCCACCGCCCTTTCGGGGCAGTTGATGCAGCTTTCCTGGACAGTCGCCAACCTGGGCATTGGCACGACGCCTGCTGGCTGGTGCGATGCCGTTTACCTGTCGTTGGACAAGTACTTCGATCCGCTTGTCGACATCTACGCCGGCTACTTTTATCACTCTGGGGCGTTAAGCGGAGCCGGTTCGCCTGGGGATAGCTATACCCGGACCGAATGGGTCCCCGTCGAGAACGGGCTGAGCGGCCCATACTATGTGTTCGTGGTAACGGACATCAACGACACCGTCCACGAGGAGAACGGAGCCGGCGATGCGGAGGAGAATAACACCGGCTACGACAGCGAAGCCATGGATGTCCAAATCCCTCCGCCGTCCGACTTGATCGTCATCGACATCGACGTGCCCAGCAATGGCACTTTGGGTGAGTTTGTCACCATTGAATGGGCGGTGCGCAACAACGGCGACTTCCCCGCCGAAGGGAATTGGAACGACTCGGTATTTCTTTCGGCTGACGCTACTTGGGACATCACCGACAAGCACGTGGGTATCAAGCGGCACACAGGCCCCTTGTATGTCGGCGGCCAGTATATTGAATCGCTGACTGCGCCGCTTCCCGGCGTTGTTCCCGGCGACTACCATGTAATCATCCGCACGGATATCCACAACGAGGTTCGTGAGACGATCGACGGCGAGCAGAACAATGACACTGCTTCGCCGGGCACACTTGCGGTGAATTGTTGGGAGCTGCATCTCGGCATACCGGACGACTCTCACCGGCTTGTCAGTGGCGAGGAGCATTTCTTCCAGATCACCGGCGTTCCTGCCGATAGCGACGATATCCTCGTTCAGCTCGATTGTGCGAACGATTACGCCTTCACGGAGCTGTACATCCGCCGCGACGCCATTCCCGACCGAGGGCACTACGACTACGCCCATAGTGAGCTGTTGGCTGCCGATCACGAGATTCCCATTCCCGCTCCCCAGGAGGGAACCTACTACATCCAGGTGATCGGCACCTACATTCCTGGCGGGGATAGTGCTTATGTTCTCCGGGCTGACTTGTTGCCCTTTGAGGTCCGGTCTGTGCAACCGAACGTAATCGGGGACACTGGGCCTTCGACATTGACCATCCAGGGCGGATCGTTCGACGAAGAGGCGACGACGGTATTGCGTGGCCCATCATCCGAGGAGGTGCTCTCTGCTGCCCGGGCCTGGCACGATCCCATGAACATCATCGCCCGTTTCGACATGACTGGACAGGCCCAAGGCAATTGGGACGTCGTGGTTATCAACCCCGGGCGGGAGGAGGCGGTGCTGTTTGACGGAGTGCAGGTAGTAGCCGGCGAGCCCGGATATGCGGAGATAGACATGGCTGGGCCGGGGCTGTTGCGATTGAACGAATGGGCCCATCTGGATTTTATGATCCACAATCCCACCAACACCGACCTGGAGCGTATGATTATAGTCTTAACGTTTCCCGAGAGCATGGACGTCTATCCCGAGGTGGCCATTCCGGTGGATCCCGAGTGGGACCCGCTTGACTCCTGTTACCTGGATAATGACGGGCATCGTGTTTTGCAGTTGGACTGCTTCAACATCGCCCCCCACGCCACCACTCATTTGGACATAGTGGTCAGACCGACCGTGGCAGGCCTATTCTCCGTCGGCTTGGAGGCGTACTTGCTGACCCGGGAGGACTGTGAAGCCTTGATGGCTGCCATGATCGAGAACGGCTTGCTCAACGGGTACATCACCTACGACCCGCCGGATCGCAACCGAGGTGCGAACATGCGTGATCAGACCACCGACTTGGCCATCGCGGAGTATTTGTATTATCGCGAAACTTTGGGGGAACGGTTAACCGACGGATTCGGCCTGATAGAGCCTGCCATAGACATCTGTTATGGCGGTCTGGGCATGGCGGACCCCAGTCCGAGCGATTGGTTGGGTCTCCTGGATTTTGCCGTTCAGGGGGCTGGCGTGGTTGACAAATGGCGTCGCAGAGACGCGATATTCTTCCCGGGATTCACTGCTGCCTCCATTGACCCCAACGCCAAGATGGGGCCGGCTGGGGTGGGCGATCAGATGTTTGTCCGCCCTGGGATAGACTTGCCCTTCACCGTCGAGTTCGAGAATCTGCCCGAGGCTGACGCTCCCGCACAGGTCGTCACTGTCGTTGACCCACTGGACGTCGATCTGGACTGGCGAACGTTCCGGTTGGGTGAGATCGTGTTTGGGGACACGCGGATCGAAGCCTGCGCAGGCCGATCGCACTACGTTGGCCAGGTTGAACTCCCCAATGGGCTGCTTGTGCGCATCAACGCCGGTCTCAACATAGAGACGGGCACCGCCACCTGGACACTGACCGCCATCGACCCCGACACCGGGGAGCGACCGAGGAATCCCATGTTGGGGTTACTGCCGCCCAATGACCCGTTGATTCATGATGGTGAAGGGCATGTAGCGTTCACCGTGCGGGCCAGGGGCGATGTGCCTGGCGGGACCGAGATCACCAACTCAGCCACAATCATCTTTGACATCAATGAACCCATCAACACCAACGAGATCTTCAACACCATTGACCCTGCGGCTCCCACCAGTCAGGTTCTCTCTTTGCCTGCCGAGCAGCCTGATCCGCAGTTTGACGTGCAGTGGGAGGGGCAGGACGACGAGAGCGGCTCGGGAATTGCTTCGTATGCTATTTACTATTCGGAGGATGGGAGTCTTTATGTATCCTGGATCAGCACGGCTGACACCCAGGCTCCGTTCCCCGCAGCCCGTGGTGGTGGGCAGTATGCCTTTTATAGCACAGCCGCGGACCACGCCGGCAATACGGAACCAGCCCCGAGTGTGCCGGACACCACTGTCACGGTGGCTGTCCAGGTGCCCTTGGCGCCCACCACCGGAGCCACGACCGCCACCACGGTCGAGTTGGTGACTCCGGGCGATGCCAACGTTGCCTCCATCGAGCACGTGGTTT
>JAGLWJ010000525.1 GCA_023133475.1 Phycisphaerae bacterium
CCAAAGTCCAAAGTCAGAAACCAGCAGGACTTTGGACCTTGGACTCGTTGCCGGTTGGTGGGTTTCACCTGCCTGCGGCAGGTTCCACCCACCCTACATATGAAGGGGAAGGACAACCACTCCAATACCCGGCATAAATGCCGGGCCTAGCGCGACGGAATGCCTGAGGTTGCCGTCTTACCCCAGGGCTCGGATCCGCGGACGCCTTGTTGCCTTCTCACCACGGGTTTACTGAATGTATACCAAAAACTCTTAACTTAGGGGCGGCGGGTGAAACCCGCCCTACTTGTTCCGCCAGCCATCGCACAGCTTCTGTGTCAGCTTCTGATCCAGCCTATGCTTGATACGGAGCACCTCCGCCACACTCCAGGCCTGGGCAATACAACCACGCGGAGTGTGCGGAGGATCGCCGTCGAACACCTCGCTGATGCTACCCAACCCCGCGACTGACATGTGCGAAAGCAGCGGGGTGATTAGCTCATAAACATAGACCAGGCTTTCGTCGGTCTCCCCGTGGACTCTAAAATAGGCGTCCACATAAGGGCCTATCAGCCACGACCACACCGTCCCATTGTGATAGGCCCGGTCACGCTCGAACCGCGTGCCAACCATCTGCGGGTGGTAATGAGGATTCCGCGGGTCGAGAGTGCGAAGCCCATAGGGGGTCAGCAGGTGCTCGGTCACGACCTCGAGAACCGCCCGCTGATGCTCGGGCGACAACAGAGTGTGGGGCAGGCTGACCGCGAAAATCTGGTTAGGCCGAACGGCGTCGTCGTTGAAATCCGGACGCACGCAGTCGTAGAGGCATCCGCCGGCCTGGCCCCAAAACGCCTCGATGAAATGCGCTTGGGTTTTGTCTGCCAGTTCCTTGCACTTGGCTGCGGTGGCGTCATCCACGCCCGCCAGACGCTGCTCCAGGATGCGCATCGCGTTGTACCACAGAGCGTTCACCTCCACCGGGCACCCGTGACGCGGAGTGAACGCCACCTCATCACAGAGGGCATCCATCCAGGTGATCTGGGTATTGGCGTCCCCACAGCCCACCAACCCGCAGTCGTCCACGTGAATGTTGTAAAGAGTGCCGCCCACAAACCCGTCCACAATATCGCGGCAGGGGTCAGCCAGCAGATTCGCCCAGATGCCCGCATCGCCCGAGAGCGTCGAGTACCGGTCGGCAGCATGCACGAACCACAGGGACGCATCGACACTATTGTACGCACACTCGCCACCATAATCGTCGAAGCGGTTGGGAATCAACCCGTGACGCACCGCTCCGGCGAAGGTGGCTAACACCTTTCGGGCTTCGGCGAACCGTTCGGTGACCAACAGCAGCCCTTCCATGGCGATGAACGAATCCCGCCCCCAATCGCCGAACCACGGATAACCGGCGATGATGGTGACGTCGTTGCCCGGACGGTGGGATTGGCGTTTTACCACAAACTGGTCGGCGGCATCGTGCAAGTGCCTGCGGATCATACCTATAGGCTTGTCGGGCCTGGGCTCTGCAATATGGGCTATCAGAGCCTTTTCAGCGGCGATCTGGGCATCGGCGGGGCTGGTCGCAAAACCGACCCCCATCAACTCCACCGAAACCGATCGAACACCCGAAGCCCGAAACTCACCCGCACGCATCAGGTTCTCGGTCGCCGGTTCACCGCGATCATACTCCGCCCGATAATGGAAAGCATGCCACCACTCCATCAGCACGTAAAAACGCGGCAGCGTCAGCCCAGGCCCTTCCTGCGGGACCATCGTCAGAGTGATGTCGCGCTGTTCGCGGTCCTGCACCCAAAGCCATTTGCCGTCGGTGTGCAGTTCCCATGGCTCTACCGCATCGTGTGCGTCGTGCCGGCGCAGGCGGTGGAAGTCGCGCAGAGCCACCATCGGGCAAACTTGCAACTCGACAGTCTTGTTTTGGGGCGTGGAGATATCGTAGCGCAGGCGGATGACATCCTCGTCGCTAAAGAGAGTTAATCGTTTGCGGGCCTCGAACAACTCGTGGGCAAAGGTCCATTGCACCCACGGGGTCGGGCGAGCCAGTTGGTAGTCAAAGTCCTTAAGCCAAATGTGGCCTGTGGGGAGAATCTCGCCATCGAACTCCATGGTGGACAGGTCCACGCTGAACTCGCCGACAGTCACCCGGTCCAATGTGCCCGACAGCAGCATCCAGCGCTCCAGCGGTGGGCGGCGCGACATCACCATCATCCCGTGGTAACGCCGCGTGGGGCAGCCGACAACGGTGCCCATGGCAAAACCACCACGCCCGTTGGTAAGCAACCACTCCCGCGACAGCAGGGCATCGAGATCACCCTGAAGCGGCCGGCAAACCGCCCTCGGGCAGGCTGACTTGGATTGCAACATACTCAATTCCGCATCCTCAACACACACGACGACCGGGTATTCTACACGAATGCACGGGAGGGAGAATGGAAAATGGAAAATGGAAAATGGAAAATGCTGACTTGGCAACGTTCCCAGTAGGGTGGGTGGAGCTTCGCGGAGCGAAGCGTAACCCACCGCGCCGGTTGGTGGGTTCCACCTCGCTCCGCGAGATTCCACCCACCCTACAGGTCGCCGCTAAACATCCCCACACCGTTGCGTCAGTCGTTTTCTTCATTTTCCATTTTCCATTTTCCATTTTCCATTTTCCATTTCCTCGCCATAGTCGAACGGTTTTCGACCGATGCGTCGGCGGAGGTTGTTGTGTAGCGTGCGGACCTGGGCAGTGAGGTCTTTGGTTGCTTGCCTGGCGTCGGTGCCGCGGATCACGTCAACCGGGATGGGTTGGCCATATTCGACCCACACCCGTGCCGGTCTGGGCAGCTTGGCACCTCTAGGCCAAGCCTCGTGAGCACCCTCGATGGCGGCTGGCACGATTGGGACGCGGGCTTTGCGGGCGATGGCGAACACCCCCGGGTGGAAGGGGAACACACGCCCGTCCGGGCTGCGGGTGCCTTCCGGGAAGGTCAGGACCAGCACCCCAGCCTTGAGCCGCCGTAACGTCTCCTTCACCCCCGCCAGATCGGCTTTGCCACGCTTGATGGGAAAGGAGTTGTACATGCGGATGATCCGGGCGAAGTGCTTGTTGCGAAAGAGGGTATCGCGGGCCATATAATGGCACTCGCGGGGCAGAGCATTGGTCAGCAGGATCGGGTCCAGGAAACTCTGGTGATTCGACGCAAGCAGCACCGCGCCGCTCCGCGGAACGTGCCGCACCCCAAACACACGCTGGCAGCAAAACCCTTGCGAACAGCAAAACGCTATAATCTGGCTAACTCGATAAACAACCCGCATCGTTGCCACTCCACCAAAACCAACTCGTCAATCGGGAAAAATGGAAAATGGAAAATGGAAAATGAAGAAAACGACTGGTGCAACGGCGCAGGAGTGTTTAGCGGCGACCCGAAGGGGAGCGTGAAGAATGGAGCGTGAAGAATGGAGCGTGAAGAATGGGAATAACATGGAGAATTGGGGAACGAATAACTGAAAACGTCGCCAAGTCAGCATTTTCCATTTTCCATTTTCAATTTTCAATTCTCTTGCCACGCTTTGCCCCGGTCCGGGACTACCATTCGCACACAGGGCAACCTTTGGAACTCCCAATCCCGATAAGCCAACTTCAGCAAAGTGGATACCTTCGGTTGGACCCGCCCCTTGAACACGATCTTCTTCCCACGATATACCGTGATCGGGCGAGTCAGGTCGATTAGCCCACCGTGCAAAAGGAGTTCCGTCCTCCGGCAACGCCGCAACCGAAGCCGGATGGTTTGGCCTTCGATGCTTCCCTCGATCAGCCCGAGCTTGCTCTGAACCACCTCCTGAGCATATTCACGAATATTCGTCCCCGGCTGGACGCGGACCACGAGTTGCCCCACCCACGGTTCACCGTCGAATTGCCTCTGCCGCAGCCAACCCCTCCAGCCTTGAGCGGGGAAGCGGAACCAGTGCGAAACATGCTTCTGATTGTGGCCCCGGCGCAGTTGCAAAAAGTGCAGCAGTCGATCGCGTGGCGGGACGGCTTCAGGGTGTCCTTTCCCTTCGATTTCCACAAACTCCATTTGGTTGACGCCCATCTCCGGCAGTTCAGCCTGCAAGGCGCGGTTCCGGCTGGCGATCCCACCGCTGTTGTGGTTTTCGGTGGCGGGCAGATTGCGCGTGTCATGCTCTCCCCACACCACCAGCATCGGGAAGCCCCGCGCATTTGACAGAAGCATGTGGTTGGCCCCTGGAGTCATCGGAGTGATGAACGTCCCCGCCACCGCAACGGCAGACGCGAACCAGTCCGTATAAAGAACAGCCGCCATAAACGCAGCATCCCCGCCCACCGAACAACCGATTGCATATATCCGGTCGGTATCGAGATGATACCGCCGGCGTAGGGTATCGAGGATCGCAACCGGTTCGGTGGATTCGGCTTGAGTCACCAGAAACCCAATGCCTTTATAGTTCTGGGGGGCGGCGATGATGAAGTTTTCCACCTCGTTGCCCAGGACCTGCTCCAGATATTGCACGCAGCCGAGCGAGCCTTGCCCCCGGTCGTGCAGAGCCAGAATCAGCGGGTATCGGTGGTTGGGATCATACGATTCGGGCACTCGGGCCGCCACGCTCGTCTGCAATCCATCGCCAAACTTGACGTCAAACACCTCTACACCCGGCGGGGCGGGTTTCCACACCTGAACCCGCCGCACCGCTTCAGCGACACGTGTCAAGTTAGCCTCTGGGTGTTTCAAGATGGCGTCGAGCAAGCGATGTCGGGTTTGGAGGTCTTCGGTCTGGAAAAACTGCGTCACCTGTTGATCCAGGTCTCCGTCATCTGCCCGGGCGGCAGGCACCAGCAGGCAAATGGACCCAGTTAACCACACTAACACAATAGACGAAATGGAAAATGGAAAATGGAAAATGGAAAATGCTGACTTGGCGACGTTTCCAGTTATTCGTACCTCAATTCTCCATGTTATTCCCATTCTTCACGCTCCATTCTTCATGCTCCCCTTCGGGTCGCCGCTAAACGTTGCGGACTTGTCGCCGCTAAACATCCCCGCACCGTTGCGTCAGTAGTTTTCTTCATTTTCAATTTTCAATTTTCAATTTTCCCCCGATCAGTTCTCCTGGAACAGATTCACCGTGTATCCGTCGATCGTTTGGCGGTATTCGAGGATCAGGGTCGCCCCGCAGTCGAACTGGTATTCGGCTTGCATGAACCGGACCGGCCCGCTGCCGAGGTCTGTCCCCAGGTCCGCGTCGAGGAATTTGCCCCCCGCAGTGCCCACCACCAACAGCTCCGAGCAGGGCAATTCAATCTCATCGGCAGCCAACGGCCCCAAAATGCCGGTGCCCCCGACCCCGATCCCCGTTTGGATCAGGTTTTGCGGTATCAGGAGGTCTTGCGGCAGCAAGTCGAAAGCCTCGTTGGAGGCGTAGAACTGGGTGTCCACGGCGCTGGTGCTGAAGTTGCGGAACTCGATCCGCACCACATCCAAACTGGATTCATCCTCCGGGGGGAGCGACTGAGGCTCCTCGGACGAGACATCCCCACCGGTGAGGGGCGTGTCGCACCCCATGCAAACAATACCAAACAAAGGAGTTACAACAAATACCATGCGAATCAAGCTGGTCGCCGTTCTTGGAAACATGACTGCTACCTCTGGTTATACTGAACTCACGGCGGTGGTTTGGGATTTCATGGGCCACTCACCGGCTGAACTGTACCGCAGGAATGGGGGGCAACTCAAGTCGGTGGAACGGGTTTCACCCATCCAACGCCCACTCCGGGGGCTGAGAATGCGTCATCACGTTTCATGAACACGTGTCCTTAGGTTCACGGCGTTGCGTGCCATGCCGCGAAGGCGGGTGGAACCCACCCTACAACGTAGCGAAACCACCATCGACGGCGACCCGGTCAGCGGATCGTACGACCCGATTCAAAACATGGTATTATGGCAAGGCCTGATCTACCGCCCCCCCCAGCCCAGGTAGCGAGCGGGTGCATCCTGAACACGCCTTCTCTTTGACGAAACTAGAAAAATCGAGGATAATACCATATCTGATTGAAAAATCGGAGGCGACTATGCTACTGTCCGAAAACAACATCAAAGCTGAGTTGAGTTACGCCTACCTCCACGCGGTCGCCTCCCGTGCGGGCTTTGCTTGTGAAGTGACTGGTCGCCACAGTGATGGTGCCGGGATAGATGCGATTCTGAGGGTCAAGGAAAAGCTGGCACACGATTCGACCCTGATAAGCTTCACCGTAGAGGTTCAACTGAAAGCTACTAGCAGAAAGCTGGTTCTGAAAAATGAAAAGTATTCCCTTTCGCTGGACGTGAAGCAGTATGATAAGCTACGGACTACCAGAAGACCAGGTTTGCCTTGTCAAATCGCAGGATGCGCGCGCTTACGCCTCGGCGATTGGTTGGAAGAGGGACAAGGATGTTGATGATGAGGTGGCCCTGTTCACTCACCCGAAGTCCGATATAGAGCAGTTGATTGTGCCGTTGCACATCACCTCGGACTACGGGCGAAGAATCGCCGAGGTGATTTCCATTCTAGCTGAGATGGAATCCCGACCGGCTCTGGAGATTCTGAACGATCTTCTCATTCCGGATGCGGACGTTTTGCGTTATCGCATTTGTTCTCCTGATGCCGAGAGCGGGACTCTGCCGCTTGAAGAGGGCATCAGTTTGCTCGAAGGCGCCAAACGCTCCATTCTGGCTGCCGCGTGCAGCGTAGTGAAACCGTCGTCATATCACCCGCGCATGAGCCGGACGGAGGCTGAGCAGCTTCTCTACTCATGCACCCTAGGCCAAACCGAGCGCGGCAGCTTCACGGTTGCAATCGCATGCCCGTTGCGGGCAGTCGAGTCCGACACCCCGCTACTCGACAACTGCGATCCGTTCACCCGGCAAACAACAACGCTGTTGATCCGATCAGCCGGGCGCCTGGTCAGGGCGATCGAAGCCGACAAAGTGGATACGGTTTACCAGGAGAATGAAAAACAACCTGTGCTGAGTGCGAACCTGTGTGAGGCACTTCTGCGAATGCAGCCGTCCCATAAGCAATCCTCTCTTTCGCTTTCGATAACATGGGCAAGAACACTTCCGAATCCGGAACAACAGAAATATCCACAAACCATCACATTCCGCCAGGAGTATTTCCCTATCGTCGAGGATGTCTATCGAAGACTCCGCCCTTCAGAAGGCCCGAAGGTGGACCTGTTCACAGGCATGGTTGACGCGCTTAATGGAAGCATGGGGGAACAGGGGCGTATGGAGGGAGAGGTAACTCTCCTGATCCTGCACGAGGATGAAACGGTCAAGGCGCGAGTGGACTTGAACCCCAATCAGTACGAGATTGCAGACAAGGCGCATATGTCCGGTGGCCCGGTGGCTGTCAAGGGCGTGCTACATCGTGGGCGGCGCATTCACCGGATTAGGGAGATTGAGTTGTTTGAGCTGGTCCGCGCTTCGCAATAGGGGTTGCCCGGCGAACTCCGACCAGACCCAAAAGACCCAAAGTCGTTAGCATGACTGCCATCGGCATGCCGGCGCCACACAGGACACCCCACCCCCAATAGTAGTCCGGACCGTACAAGTCCCACGGGTCCCCCTGCGAACGGGCGGACTCCTTGCAGGCCCACAACCCCGCGTCCAGCAATTCCTGGTCGGTGATGATGTCAATAGCTGCCAGGTCGCGTGGGGCGTCGCGGTCGTCTATGCCCACCACCTTGAACGCCTCGTCCGACAGAATCCACAACCGCTCGTCGGCAACCCCCGACCGGCGGACCAGCCCACGATGGGACACCTCACCACGCTCGCGCAAACGGGTCGGCATGAGATCAATCATCTGGATACCGTCGACCATCCCCAGTGTCTGGTCATCGTAATGGGAGAACGGGATCAGAATCAGTTGTTCGTCTTCCATGACCTGAATGGCCTTCTCGTCAAAGTTGGCCTCGGAACTGATGTGGTCGCCCCTGGTGCCCAGCACGATACGTGAGATGGGCTGAGGCTTATGCGGGTCGGACACGTCGATCAGCATCACCGACGGGCGCCGGGGGTAGCTGTTGTCCACGCCCACGTTGATCAGCCGATCACCCAGCGGAACCAGATGCGTGCTGTACCCCAAAACGTACACCTCGCCCGCAATCACCGGATCCGCCGGATCGGAAAGGTCCAAAACCAATAGCGGGTCGCTCATGTTGGAAGTCACCGCATAGGCTCGCAGGCCGTCAAACCGCACCGAACGCATCCCCTGATTGGAGACCAGAGGAAGCCGGGCCAACCGAGTGATGTTGTCCGGGTCGCTCACGTCGTAGTGGAACAACGACACCGTCCAGACCGTCGGATAAACGCCCGCAAACTCCTCGGTCACAATGCGGAATACGCTGTCGCACTGGTCCATGAAGAAGCGGTCGCGGATGACGCCAAGCACCCGAAACTGATCGCGCAAGCGAATGTCACCCTGCGGATCGGAGATATCCACGTAGCTGACCAGGGTGGTGTCCGGGAGCGTCGGGTCCACTCCGGCGACGAACATCGCGTCCTGCGAGCTGACGTTGATCTCGAAGGAATCACCAAAAAAGAGCACCTCGTCCACCAGGTAAGGGCTGGCTGGTTCGGCGATGTTCACCGAGGCCACAAAAGCCCGGGGCAGATTGGAATTTGCCTGCAGGTTCCCCAGCTTGGCGGCGATACCGTTGGTCGAAACGGCGCCGTTGGTGCCGATGTCGCCGTTGGTGTCCGTTTCGTCGTCCACGTGCGGCAGGTAACTTTCTGGGAAACTATTCCCGGATGCGTAGATGACGTCTCCGACCCGGCGGGTGGCTGACACAAAACCGTCGATGTCGAACTCAGCCACAATCACCGGTTGTTGCTTGTCGGAGACATCCACGACGGTGATGCGGCTTCCTGTATAATCGGGGGTGGTCAGTGCGGCAGCTGAGGTGTTGTCCATGAATCCGACGGGTTGCCCGGCACAGTAGAAAAAGTCGGCTGCGGACAGGATGAATGCGTGATCGTCCCGGACGAACAGTTCCACCGCCCGCCCTTGCATGGCTGCCCGCCCAGCCATCATCGGCCGCTCGATCATGCGGGCATCGATGATCCGCAGCCCGGTCCAGCGGTTGGCCAGGTAGAAGTAGCCGTCCTGAAACTTGACGATGTCAGCCTCCTCGATTTCGCGGGCGATGGACTGGGAGGAGTCGTCCGGTTCTTGAGCGGCGCCCGAATCGTCCGGCATGGACGCTGACGGAGTGGGAGCCGTCGCCGTACAACCAGCAAGCACCATCGCCAACGCAAACAAGCTGATGACGCTGAAAGAACCCGCTAAAACGCTTTGACGACGTGAAGTAAGCATGATCGACCTCCTACTACTCAGGACCGAACAACCGCAACAGCAAACCATTGTACCGTCCGCTTAAGTGTCCTGAAGCGTGGAAAAATGGAGAATTGAGAATGTGGCGCTCGCGACGGCGCCGGGGTGTCTCGCGGCGACAATCCGCAGTAACGTAGGGTGGGTGGAACCTCGCGAAGCGAGGTGGAACCCACCATTCAGTCAGTTGTAGGGCGGGTTTCACCCGCCGTTGTGGCATTGCGCGGCGGGTAGAACCCGCCCTACAACTATTCTCAATTCCTCTCGGCGGTGAATTAGATGCGATAGCCCTGCCCCCTCGATTGGGTCTGGCCCTTGGCGGTGGTCACCCTGGCGCAGACGTGTTATGTTATGGCACGCGCGGTGTGCCCACCATCGTGTGGAGGGTCGCCGTTGGCAGTGGACCTTGCGATAAGTGATTGACTGGACTGAAGTTGGGCAACAGACGGAATCAGCAATGTTGACCTCGTTGACGCTGGAGAACTACCGCGGTTTCCAGAAGTATCGGATCGCCGATCTTTCCCGTGTGAATCTGCTGGTCGGCAAGAACAATTGCGGCAAAACTTCCATTCTGGAGGCGATCCATCTGCTGGCCTCCGGCGGCAACCCTGCGGTCCTGATGAGTATTGCGTACCGGCGTGGCGAAGGCGTATTCAGGCAAGAGAAACCAGGGCCGCATCGACGCGATGTTTTTCCAGATGTTTCCCATTTGTTCCACGGCCATGAGCTTTACGAAGATCAGCGTTTTTGGTTGGAAGAGAATGGTGTGCTCGGTCGGCTCACTGCCCACATCATTACCTACAAGGAGACTGACAAAAAGTCTGGTTCATTCGACGAAACAACGGAGATACCCTCGTTTGAGTTGCTTTTGGAAGTTACTGGCGATGCCGCTGCCGAGCCGCGTTCAGTGCGTCTTCCCGTAAGCGAAGATGGCTGTTTTCATGCTAATCACTCGCTCTATCGATTCTTCACCCGCGTTGCCGCTGGCAAGCTAGGTTTTGCGCATGTGCAATTCCTAACCCCCGAATCAGTGAAATTTGACCAGCTCAGTGAAATGTGGAACAACGTACTTCGTGACTCCCGCGAGGGGGAAATAATCGAGGCAATGAGGATTCTGGAGCCTCGTCTTGCGGACATCGTCCTGTTGAGCGGAGAAAGCGCCGACTGGGCTGGGAATCGTGCTGGAATCTTTGCGGGATTCGAAGGGGAAAAGCGACGTGTGCCGTTGGGTAGTCACGGTGACGGAATGTACCGTCTATTTGCCCTGGCTCTTTCCCTGGCTCAGACGGCGCAGGGGGTTCTGCTTATTGATGAAATCGACACCGGTTTGCACTACTCCGTTATGGGCGACATGTGGTTACTGGTGGTGAAAGCCGCCATGAAGTCCAACGTCCGCGTATTCGCAACGACGCACAGCTTCGATTGTGTACGCGGTCTTGCCTGGCTGTGCGAGAACCATCCCGAATTGCAGGCAGAGGTTTCGCTTCAGAAAATCGAGCGCAGCCTTGAGGAAGCCGTCGCCCTTGACGCGAGGCAAATCATGATTGCGGCGGAACAAGGTATCGAGGTGCGGTAATGGCGGGGGATCCCAAACAGTCCAAGCTGCACGTTGAAGGCCGCGACGACGAGTGTTCGATTGAGCATCTCCTCATGCGTCATGGCATCAACTCCAAACTGTGGCCGACGTTGTTTCCAAGCATCGAACTCCAATATGGCGTTGAAAAGCTGCTCGATGGACTTGAGGTTTCCGTCCGCGTCAGCACTGATTGTGTTAACGGTTTTGTGCTGGACGCGGATGAGCAGCTTCAAGAGCGCTGGAAGGCTGTGAGCAATCGGCTGCGGAAAGTGGGTATTGACGCACCGGGCCAGGCGCCTCCGGAGGGTTTCATAGGAGAATCATCCAAGTTCGGTTCCCGAGTGGGAGTCTGGCTGATGCCGGATAACCAGACCGACGGCAAACTGGAAGATTTCTTGCGAACGCTGATAGACGAGCGCGATCCTCTGATCGGTTGCGCAGAGCAGGCAACCGACACCGCCAAAACACACGGCGCTCGATTCCCGGACGTCGATAGGATAAAAGCCATCCTCCACACGTGGTTGGCCTGGCAAAAAGAACCAGGCCGCCCGTACGGCACCGCGATCCGAGCGAGGTTCTTCCGACACGACAGTGATGCGGCTAATGCGTTTGTTGTGTGGTTCAAGACCCTCTATAAAATCCCCTCTCAGCTTTGAACGCGATTCCGCGGGGGGTTAGGGGGGGGACAGACATGAAACTCGCCTGGCAAAGGCAAACCATTCATAGCAGACACCCGTTCCACATCGCCCGCGGCGGAGCATCTCTTGAGGGTGACGAAACCCAACGTGTCATTGTGCAAGTCGAACACGAGGGAATCGTCGGGCTCGGCGAAGCTGCCCCCAGCGCCTACTACAACCAATCATGCGAGTCGGCAGAGGCGGCACTGGCCCAGGCGGCGGAGTTGCTGGGCGATGACCCCTTTGGGGTGGCGGCTGTGGTGGACGGTTTGCTGGAACGCTTCCCCGACCAGAGCGCCGCGGTGGCTGCCATCGACGCAGCTCTACACGACTGGATCGGCAGGAAGCTCGGTGTGCCGGTGTGGAAACTGCTGGGGTTGGACCCGTCTCTGACACCACACACCTCGTATACAATAGGCCTTACCGAACCCGAGAATCTGCCGGCCCGATTGGCTCAGGCTGAGATGTTCCAGTCGCTCAAGTTGAAGGTTGGGAGCGAGCACGACGAAGCGACGTTAAGGATTGTGCGCCAACACGCTCCGCGAGTGGGCCTGCGGGTCGATGCCAACGGTGCCTGGTCCGCGGAGGAGGCGTTGGGGCGAATCGAGGCTCTGAGCCGTTTCGGCCTCGAGCTGATCGAGCAACCGCTTGCCCCGGGGCAGTTCGAGGCGTTGGCTGACCTGCGACGGAACAACCCGGTTCCGATCATTGCCGACGAGGACTGCGTTGGGGTATCGGACGTGGTGCGTTTGGCTGGCGTCGTGGACGGGGTGAACGTCAAGCTGGCTAAGTGCGGCGGCATCAGTGAGGCGTGCGCCATGATCCGTGTGGCTCGGCGGTTGGGTTTGAAGGTGATGCTCGGGTGCATGATCGAGACCAGCCTGGGCATATCAGCCGCGGCACAGTTGGCTTCACTGGTGGACTATGTAGACCTGGACGGTCACCTGCTGTTGGCTGACGATCCGTTTAAGGGTTTGATGTTGGCGGAAGGTGTGGTCAGGCCAGCCGACAAGCCCGGACTGGGGATCAGCAGGCGCACTCTGCCGTGAAAACTCTCACGCATCTGTAGGGCGGGTTCCACCCGCCTTCGTGGCATTGCGCGGCGGGTAAAACCCGCCCTACAACTGTGATTACACCGTTTTCTCGGTTTTTCACGCTCCATTTTTTATGAACGCAGAGACGCAGAGAGCGCAGAGAAGAAGGAAGGAAGGAAGGGAGTGCACCCAACGACAATGTCTCGCATCCCCCCCATTTTCCATTTTTCATTTTCCATTTTCCATTTTCTGCGTGCTCCGCGGTGAATTGGATGCGATTGCCCTGGTCTATCGGCATTGCGACACTGTAACCCGTTGACACGACCCAACCGATGTGTTAAACTGATGGGGCTCGGGATATTGATGCCCCACGAAATTAGAGTTAGGTGTGTTTTAGGGTAATTGAGACAAGCCGTGGTCAAACGCAAAACTGCGCGAACCAGCCTCAAATCCAAGAGCCAAGCCCGGTCCGGGACTGCGAAGAAAAGCAGGGCGAAAGGCTCTACAAAGAAAACCACTACCGGCAAAAAGTCGACCGGGAAGAAGCAATCCCCTATCGCGAAAAAGAAAAAAAAGAAAGCTTCGACTTCCGCCAGAACAAAGTCTTCAACCTCCACAGCCAAAAAAAAGACATCTACGCGGAAGACCAAAAAGACTGCCGTAACCAGGAAAACCTCGTCAAAAAGAGCAGCAGCCAAGAAACCGGCAGCACGCTCCAGAGCTACGTCGGCTCCGGATGAGAAGTCGGGCAAGACCAAACATATACTGTCGCTGAGCACCTCCAGGCGTTCGATACCGCACAAAACCACCAGCAGACCTTCCAACGCGAATCAGTTGGAGCCATTGGACTCGGGGATCACCATAGACGGTATCGAGATCGTCCCGCAGTCAAAACCCCTGCCGAAAACCAAACTGCGGGCCAAAGAGCTTCGGGAATTCAAGGAGCTTCTGTTGGCCAAGCGGCGCGAATTGATGGGGGACATGGATCAACTCTCCAGCGAGGCTTTGCACACCAACCGGCAGGACGCCCGCGGGGACCTGTCGACCATGCCCAGCCATATGGCCGACGTCGGCTCGGATAATTGGGAGCAGGATTTCACTTTGGGTCTGATCGCCACAGAGCGGGCAATGGTGCGTCAGATCGATGCGGCTTTGCAGCGGATCGGAAGCCGCACCTACGGGGTTTGTGTTGCGACCCACCGCATGATCTCTCTCGAGCGTCTTCGGGCCAAGCCCTGGGCACAGTACTGTATCGAGTTTGCTCAGCTTCGTGATTCCGGGCGTCTTCCGCCGGGTTGGTTCTGATATGCCTACCACCGACCAGAAGGCTGTGCAACCTGCGGGAACGGCCGAGCCCGATTCCGCGATCCGCTACCTTTGGGCCCATGTCCTCTTGTGGGCCACCGCGGGAGCGACGTTGGCTGCCGATCTGTGGACCAAGCATTGGGCGTTCACGGAGTTGGGGTGGGACGAGGCCCGCGAGGGGTTTTTCGGGCTGGTCAGCTATCAACGCTCGTTGAATGACGGTGCGTTGTTCGGCATGGGGCAGGGTCTGGTCTCGATTTTCATTATCGCCTCGGTGTTGGCGGTGGCGTTTATCCTTTATTTTTTTGGCTGTAGCCACCGCCGGCAACGTCTGCTGCATGTTGCCCTGGCTTTTATTCTCGCCGGGGCCTTGGGAAACATGTTTGATCGCACGTTCATGTCTGCGGACCGGTTGGTTCTGACAAGCAGCTACGGCAAAGGCGAGCGTGTGCTGGGCCGGTTCGTGGGCGATCAGAACGGCGACGTGATTCACCTCGGGTCTTGGCCTGAGGGCAGTCACCCACAGCAGTTTGATCGTAAGTGTTTGGCGGAACCGCCCCGATCCATCGGTGTGGTGCGGGATTTCATCAAGATTGAATTGCAAATCGCCGGGCGTGACGTTTGGCCTTGGGTGTTCAATATCGCCGATACCCTGTTGGTGGTCGGGGTGGGGATGCTACTGATAACCTTTGCATTTGACCGCCGTTCCTCCGCGAAAACCTGAATAATTCATGAACGCAGAGACGCAGAGAGCGCAGAGAAGAACGCGAAGAGATGAGGATAAGGGGGGAGAGTCGAAACTGGGCAACGTCGCCAACCTCCCATTTTCCATTTTCTGCGTGCTCCGCGGTGAATTAGATGCGATTGCCCTGAAGGCCATACCTTACCGGGGCCGGCAACTTGATTGACCCGCCCCGCCTGCACTATAATCAGGGTAGATTTAGAGGTTCCGCATTTAACAGCAAGCCGCCGCATGAGGGGTGTGTATGCGCCTGAGCAGGCTACGGCCTCCTTTGATTCGGAAAACTACGAGGTGCTCTGAAGCATGAGATACATAGTAAAGGGTAGCCCGATGTCCTGCGGTGTGCGAGCCACCGCCCAAGAGATAGGAGCCTGCGGTCGATTCGCCGTAGGGGTTTTCGGCGGTGCCGGCACAGTAGGTGATGGTGACCACGAGATGGTGTGCAACCATGAAGGCCATATACCCTTCCCTCCCCACACGGTGATTGTTCTCGCGGAGTACCCAGCCGAGGGTTGAAGCAAAATACTGTTGCCTTAAGCCGCATTGATCAGTACCGCGACCGTGAGGGAGCGGCAGCGGGTGCCCCATCCCGTTTCGCCGGTCCGGAGGACCGGCGAACGGGGTGGGGGACGGATGGCCGCTCCCTTACGGTCGC
>JAGLWJ010000526.1 GCA_023133475.1 Phycisphaerae bacterium
CTCCATTTATTGCGGGATTGTTGTTGTGGTCGTACCGGTGGCTGATTGGGGTGGTTTGGCCTCGACGAGGCCCGATGGTGGTTTCGGCGGCGATTCTCGTTGCGGTGCTACTGGGGCAGGTTACTCTGGGCGGGCGTCTGCGGCAGGGGCTACGGGACGATGAGCTCTTCTGGGCCAGACGCCTGGATGATCTGTCCAGCATTCGGAACCAGTTCCACCCGGCTCCACCGGCGGTCTGGGCACAATTGAACGTGCGTGAGGCTGTCTATGTGTTCGATATGCCCACAACGGTTATGGAATTCACCTGGAGCAAGGACCCGGCAAGGTGGGCCTGGGAACTGGACGCCTACCAGCCGGACTACATAGTAGTCCCCACGACTCCCCTGCAAAGGGAAAACACCGAGCGGTTCGTCGAGTTGCTCAGGCAAGTCAGGCCGACGGCAAAGTGTGTCGTGGAACTCGAAACTGTTTCTCTTTATCGGATTCCCCAGGATGATGCCCGCACGCGACCCTGACTATATCCTCGATGTGGAAGGCTTGAGGGAGGGCACCGAGGACCCGGGATGTTCCGCTCCCAAGCGGCGTTGGATCGGTATACGCTTCGACTGCTGTAATGTTTACCACCGGGTCTACAAAACCAAGGACGGCACGTGGTATCGAGGATGGTGCCCGCGTTGCCTTCGTGAGGTGCGTATTCGGGTAGGCCCGGGCGGCACTGATGCCCGGTTCTTTATCGCCCGGTAGGGGGTTCCGGGCACTCCTTTTTTTGAGAGTTGGTGGTACGATGTCAATGAAGTCATGTTAACCATTGCACACATTGCAAGAACTCACCACCGCCGGGAGTTGCCGGAGCAGTTCGCCCGTATCGCCGAAGCCGGCATGACCGGTGTGGAGATTGTCGTCGGGCGAGGGTGTACCTGTGAATTGTTGGAGTCGGAAGAGAACTGCCGTGCCCTTGCCGAGGAGGCTGGCCGCTGTGGGGTCCGCATCTTTTCCGCGCTTTTGGCTGACGATCCGCAGGCGCGTATCGGGGCGGCGGATCACCGGCAACGGGGTCAAGCGATTGAACAGATTGCCGCCGTCGTGCGGCGTTGCCGATGGATGGGCGCGGAGACATTGCGTTTGGCGCCGGTGGGTGGGGGTGTGAGGTGTGGCGAGACGGGGTTCTCCTATCAGGATGCCCTGAACCACACTTACGACAGCTTGCAGATTTTACGCCTGGATTTCGAGCGTGGTGGCGTGGTGGCGGGGATCATGCCCTGTCTTCAGGGCTTTTTGCTGTCCCCGCCGGAGTTCCGCGAGTTGCTCGACCGGGTGAATTCACCAGGTATCAAAGCCGCCCTGGACTGCACCGCCTGTGCAAGATTCGGCGAACCCGCCGACTGGATCACCACGCTGCAATACCGCCTGACTGCGGTTTATGATGAATCAACCATGGCGGAGCGGGCTTGCGACGACCGGGCGTTGCTCAATGCCTTGGACGAAGTCCGCTTTGAGGGGGTATTCATTTGCAGTGGTCTCTTGTTGTGCGCAGGTTCACCTCCGGATTATTGATGAACGCAGAGACGCAGAGAGCGCAGAGAAGAAGGGAGGAGAGAGAGGATAAAGGGGGGAGAGTCGAAACTGGGCAACGCCGCCAACCCTGCATTTTCTCCATTCTCCATTCTCCATTCTCCATTCTTCTCTGCTGTGGCGGGTGGAACCCGCCCTACCGGGTAACGCTGCTGTAACAATTCGGTTTCGCCACGTGGCGGCGGGGCGTTTTTTGACAGGGAGCGGGAGCGGGTTGCGTCTATGGTGCGACTTCGGTAAAGTGTTTGGTTTGCCGAATTTGAGGCATAAAGATGGGAAAGGGGTCGGATCTTTTTATGCCGAGCACCCGTCGGGTCTCTCAGGCAAAAAAGGGCCGATCTCTTTTCCGCCCAGATATAAGGAGCTGTGGGGCATATGGTTACGACGCAGATGGACGTCAAGAGGATCGGCGAGCAGGTCGAGTCGGCCAGCGAACCGTTTCGCCGTCTGTTGGAAGAAATTCACCGGGTCATCGTCGGGCAGGAAAACCTGCTGCACAAAATGCTGGTCGGGCTGCTCTCCAACGGCCACATCCTGACCGAGGGCGTTCCCGGGCTGGCGAAGACCATGGCGGTCTCGTGCCTGGCGCGGGGGATCAACACCGGGTTCCAACGCATTCAGTTCACCCCGGACATGCTGCCGGCTGACGTGCTGGGGACTCTGATCTACCGCCCGCAGGACGGCGAGTTCACGGTCAAGAAAGGGCCTATCTTCTCCAACATCATCCTCACCGACGAGATCAACCGGGCACCCGCCAAAGTGCAAAGCGCCCTGCTCGAAGCCATGCAGGAACGCCAAGTCACCATCGGCAAAGAAACCTTTCCGCTGGACGATCCGTTCATGGTGCTGGCTACGCAGAACCCCATCGAGCAGGAAGGGACCTATCCGCTTCCCGAGGCTCAGGTGGACCGCTTCATGCTGAAAATCGTGGTGACCTACCCCACCAAAGAGCAGGAGCGGATGATCCTGGACCGGATGGCTGTCACCAAAGTGGTGCACCAGGTGGAGGCGGTCATGCAGCCGGAAGACATCGCCAAAGCCCGATCCGTCGTGGACGAGATTTACATCGACGATAAGCTCAAGGACTACATCGTGGACCTCGTGCTGGCCACCCGCGACCCGGCGGCTTACAAGCTGCCAGTCGCCGATTGGATTCAGTACGGTGCATCGCCGCGAGCCAGCATCTATCTGACTATCGGGGCGAAGGCTTGTGCGTTTCTGGCTGGGAGGGGCTATGTGACCCCGCAGGACGTCAAGGACATCGCCATGGAAGTCCTCCGCCACCGTGTCATTGTCACTTATGAGGCGGAGGCTGAGGAGAAAACCTCCGAGGATGTCGTGCGAACGGTTCTCGACCACGTTCCTGTGCCATGATCCCCAAAGAACTGATCAAGAAAATCCGGCGGATTCAGATTTACACCGCACACATGGTCAATGATGTGTTGGCTGGTCAGTACCATTCTGCCTTCAAAGGGCGAGGTATGGAGTTCGAGGAGGTGCGGGCCTACCAGATCGGCGACGACGTTCGCACCATCGACTGGAACGTCAGTGCCCGGTTCGGCAGCCCGTTTGTCAAAATCTTCCACGAAGAACGCGAACTGACCGTGATGCTGCTGGTGGACATGAGCCGATCGCACCAATTCGGCACCAGCCGCCAACTCAAGCGCGATCTGGCGGCGGAGGTGTGTGCGACGCTGGCATTCTCTGCCATCAAGAATAACGACAAGGTGGGGCTTATCTGCTTCACCGACAAGGTCGAGAAGTTCGTGCCCGCCAAGAAGGGCACCACGCATGTGCTGCGGGTCATACGCGAGTTGCTCTACCATCAGCCGCAAGGCACCGGGACTGATCTGGCGGGTGCGTTCGACTATCTCAATCGCGTCACCACGCGGCGGAGTGTGGTGTTTTTGGTGAGCGATTTTCAGGCCAGCGGATACGAAAGGTCGCTGCGCATCGCCCGGCGGCGGCATGACGTCATCCCCATTTCGATCACGGACCAGCGGGAGGTCGAGTTGCCCAACGTGGGGCTGATCGAGCTGGTGGACACCGAGACAGGCCAGACCATGGTGGTGGACACCTCCAGCAAGCAGTTGCGGCGTGACTACACCACCACCGCCGGTGGGCGGCAGCTCGACCGCGAGCAGCTTTTCCGCCGCATGGATATCGACGAAATCAGTGTGATGACCGGCGAGTCGTTTGTTGACCCGCTAAAGAAGTTCTTCCGTAAGAGAGAAGCGAGA
>JAGLWJ010000527.1 GCA_023133475.1 Phycisphaerae bacterium
TCACTTACAGCGACGTTCAGGGCGGTGCGAGCGGTCTGACGGACGAAGGCAACATCGACGTCGACCCGTTCTTCGTGGATCCTGACGGGCTGGACGACGTCATCGGCACGGAGGACGATAATCTGCGATTGCTGCCCACCTCGCCGTGCATCGACGCGGGGAGCCACGAGGTCGTATCTGGTGCTACAGACATGGATGGCAACCCGCGTTTTCTTGATGGCGATGGCGATGGGGAAGTGATCGTGGACATGGGTGCGTACGAGTTTTACGCAACTGCGTTCGGGTCACGGCTGTTCGTTGACGCAGATGCAGACGGGGCAAGCGACGGCACGAGTTGGGAGGATGCCTACAATGATCTGCAGGCCGCGTTGTACATCGCAGCTGCTTCGCCTGTCGTCACGGAGATATGGGTTGCTGCGGGGACGTACACGCCCGACCGTGGTACCCACGAGCGCACCGCCACCTTTCAGCTCACCGGCGGTGTCGCCCTTTACGGCGGCTTCGCGGGTTGGGAAACCAGCCTTGATCAGCGGGACCTGGACACCAACGGAACCACTCTCAGCGGCGACCTCAACGGCAACGATGGCCCAGATTTCACATCCAACGGCGAGAACAGTTACCACGTGCTGACCAGCACCGATGTGGGCTCCAACGCCGTGCTCGACGGCTTTACCATCAGCGGTGGCAATGCCAACGGAGGTGGTCCAGACAGCAGCGGCGGCGGGATGTACAACGAGGGCGGTAGTCTGACGACGGTGAGCAACTGCATTTTCAGTGGCAACGCGGCTGATGCGGACGGCGGCGGGATGTGGAACAGTGGGGGCGACCCGGTGCTGATCAACTGCATCTTCAACGGCAACAGCGCCACCACAGGAGGGGGTGGCGCGATGTGGATCAGCGAGGGCAACCCAGTACTGATCAACTGCGTGCTCAGCGGAAACGTGGCGGGCACCGACGGGGGAGGAGTCTATAGCGAAAGCGGAAGCCCGATGCTGACCAACTGCATCCTCTGGGGCAACAGCGATAGCGGTGGGGCGGATGAGTCTGCCCAGATTCACGGAGGAACGCCGGTCGTCAACTACTCCTGCATCGATGACTGGACTGGGAGCCTGGGTGGCGTGGGCAACATCGGCGACGACCCATTCTTTGTAGACCCGAACGGGGCGGATGACATCGCCGGCACGGAGGATGATGACTTGCGCCTCTCCGCCGGCTCACCGTGCATCGACTCCGGCAGTAACGGTGCGGTGCCAGCGGACTTCTTGGATCTCAATAGCAACTCGGATCTGGGTGAAGTGTGGCCATTTGACTTGGACGGTAACCCGCGATTCTTCGACGATCTTGGCACCGATGACGTCGGAAGCGGCTACCCGCCGATCGTCGACATGGGGAGCTACGAATACCGAGGCACGTTGACCGAATGCATCGCCGGAGAACTCGAACCGCCCCTGCTGCCCCTAGAACTCGGCTACAGGGTTGATTACGAGGAGATGGAAAGGGCCATGGAGGTGGATCTGCAAGAAGTGATCGACCCACCTACTGCTGCGTTCTATCACGCTGCCGAGCGCAAGTTCTTCGCCAATGAAGGCGGCCGATTTGTCACGATCTACTGGATCTTCCGTGGGCAGAGCGGCGTGATGGTCAGCGACAAGCGATACGGCATCAAGGATGCTAAGGAATGTGTAGCAGCGAGCACGAACGGTTATGAAGTAGCGAGGACCCATTACTTCCAGGCTTACCCTGACGCCAACGTGTTCATCAGTGAACTATACCGTAACGCGGTGACCATTCGCTATAACTCGACCATCACCGAGAACCTGCCCGAGGGCGAGGGTGCGCCGGCGCTGAATCCTGATATTCGCATCGTGACCGGCGGTCAGGTCCAAGTGGACGAGAACTGCCCGGAAGGCACCGTTGTGCTCCAGTACGACGAGGAACTCGGAGGACGTCTGGTAGGCTTTGAAGTGCTGACGATCACCCGGGTTCCTGCCCAGTGGTTCCCCGGGGTTTACGTTGGACGCCCACTATCTGCCCCCGACCCGGACGGCTGCGACGAGTGCCAGGATTGTCGGGCGGTCGTGATCCAGAATATCGAAAGAGATGGTTTCCCGGTGGCCTGGCAGCGCGGCGAAGACACCACCGACATCTACCCGATTCGTCCCGAGGATGAGATGCGCAGATTGATCGTCGCCTGGTACAAGAACACCCCGTTGGGGAACTGCTGGCCGGTCGCCGTCCGCACGTACACCACCGTCTGGCCGGACGATTCCCAGGTCTACGTGATTGATGAAGAAGCCACCGCCGGGAGTATACCCGCCGGATCGCTGGTGGATCTCCGGTCGGACCTGTACTGCGGTGCGGGCGTTATGTATCAGGCTCCGCTTCCGGAAGACGAGGGGGAACCTGGTGCCGACATTCCTTACGCCCACGTGACGGCAGCGGGCGAGTTCGCCGCCAGAAGACCAGGCTACAGCGTCCTGCGTCTCGACATACAGCCGGATGAGACCTCCGATTGCGGTGACGAGGTGAGGTTTGAAGTCGTCCGATCGGTCGATCACCATGAAGAACCGGTCTTTTCCGGTGAGGGCAACTGGTGGATCGGCAGTCAGATCGAAGCCCGGTACTGCCTGGACGGAAACAGCAACGGTCTGATCTGTTTCGGTGACGAGGACTGCCCGACGGATGGTGAATGCGTCGATTGGATCTGTGATGCTGGAGAAAACGAAGGCGAGTTCTGTGACACGGATGATGACTGCGGAAGTAATGGAGTGTGCTCCAGGCCAATTCACGATACCGGCACGCCGCAGTTTACGTACGGCTACGTTTATAGCGGCAGGCCCTACGCAGTAGAGATCTACGAGGAGACCGGCCAGATCATTCCCGTCAATGTCTCGACCAACAGCACTGGGGGCGGGCATGGTCCATTGGAGGTGTGGTGGTATGAGGAAGGATCTTATGCCGAGGGGATCTACTGGCCCTACAAGGTTGCCAGCTACGATTGTCAGTGGCCGGATCCGGACCATCCCGGCGATCCCATCGACGATCCCATCGTGATCGCCGCCCGAACGGGTGCGGGCAGTTATCCAGCGGACGCCACGGTCTATGACGTGGGCAATGCCGATGATGAAGAAACGCTGGCCGGTTGGAATCCGAACGACGAGCACGCCGTCCTGCTGCCGGTGGGCGAGGGTGGCAGCCTGGTCGCGTTCGCAGTTCGCGACGATGATCCTTGGCGCAGTCGCTGGGGCGTGGAGACCGGACACCCTTACGTCCTGGTTCAATACCCTGATCTAGATCTGTGGAAGATGGGCGTACACCAGGTGGTCAGCACAAACGGTACTGACAATTTCTACTACGATTACGGTTCGAATGGCGTGTTCGTCGGCTTGCCGATCGATCCGCTCTTCCCGGTAAACTACGCCGCAGCCCTGTGCGAGGACACCGACCCGGATGATGGACGGATCATGCAAACCTACGTGGAGCCGGGTGCCCTGTGGGTGGATAACAAGTTGGGGGTTTGGGCCATCGCAGGCCCTGATGAGAATGGTGAACCTAGAAGGTCTAATGTCTACATCTGGGAGAATTGGGCTGCCGACGGCGGCTGCCAGCCGTGGCTGGCCAATGGCCCCGGAGGATGTTGCCTGTATAACTCCTGCACCTCGAACGGATACTGCATCGACTCCAATACCGATGGCGTGTATGAGTCCCCCTGGCCGGTTACCTACGAGCCCTGCTGGCCGGAGCATGAGGGTCAGGGATGCATCTATCCAGATGATCCCACATGTGCGCCGCTCTTTCACATCGGGGAGACCATCGACCGAAGTGGCCAATGCGGCTCCATTGAGATCCTGCACAACGATGCCAACGCCCGCGTGATCGACCCGACCCGCGAAGTCTCGGTGGAATATGAACTGCCTGGTGAAATCGACTTTGCCAAGTTGCCGCCTCACCTCTATCGCGGCGAAATCGGCGGCGGAGGCGAATGGCCGGACCGCGTCCGGTACGATCAGGCGGAAGTGAGGCTCTACTTCCGTGGGGTGATGAGCGGGCGGGACAAAGACTTCTTGTTGTCACTACCGCCGGAGACGATCGACACCGACGATCTCGACAAGTATAACACGGCTGTAGCTCAGTTATACACATTGTCGCACGTCCAGATCGACGGCCCGTTCGTGTGTGTCGGCGGTAGGGATGCAGGAGACGACTGCCACTCGAACAGTGACTGTCTGGAGGGTCGTTGCGTGGCCATGGTCTGCGATGGTGGTGAATTCGTTGGCCAGGGATGTACAGACGATAGTCAATGTGAGCCGGATGGCGCTTGTATCGATCTGACTCCAACCGATGAGAAGTTCGTCTCGGTGGCTCACCCGGGTGCCAACGAAGGATGGGTGACCTTGGGGCTTCAGAATGACAAGGAATGTACCGACGCGGGGTTACCGGTGAGTGTGGAGGTCTGGCGCGTTGAATGCCCGCCGTATCAGGGATACATTCGGCCTATCCAGCCGCAGTGCCCGTTCAGCGAGAAGCTGGTGCTGCAGTTCTCCGGTGACGGTGGCGGTGATCTGTCCAATCTCTACTTCCAGTGGCAGGTGTCCACGAACTATGATTCATCCAACCCGGGAGTGGCTTTCTGGGACAACTACAAACCGCCGGGCACGTATGTGGATGGTCATGCGCTCCGTGAGGTGGTGATTGAGGGTGCCTACGAGTTCACGCTGAAGGATTCATATTGGCGGGTACGCTATCGTGGCTACAACGGTTGTCCGTGTTCGTATGCGTCGAACTGCGGGACCAACGAAAACCCGCCCTGCTGTCCGGACTTGGGCGAGAAGCCGGACGAGTGGGCACCCCGGCTGGGCTGCGGCGTCTGTGTCGACAACTGGTGCGTCGGCGGTCCCAGCGACGGTGGGAGCTGCGAAAGCGACGATGATTGCCTTGACGCCACCAACACCGCCGTCAGCCAGTGGACCGACGTTCAACTCGCCGAGGGCTGGATCAAGCGCGTAGTTCGAGGTCTGAATCCGTTCGATCAGCGCATCGAGGACTTCCACGTCAACGAGGCGGCCACATACGTGGACATGATTCGCCAAGCGGGCAAACGATTCGAAGACATTGTGGCGCTAAACTGCGATGCAGAGAACATCAACAACCTGGGGCTGATCGAGGTGTATGAAGGCGTATTACGTCGGGCGAAACAGTTCAGCATCGACAAACCTACGGCTACGTTTCTTGGCACCAACGGATTCCAGGCCATTCAACTGGCGGCAGGGAAGATCTCGGACCTGTACATGCTGCTGGGCAATGAGGCGTTCGCCGACGCCGAGGACCCCACCATCGGGCTGTTTGCCGATCAGGGCGAGCCGTCCGGCGCATACGATCCTCATGCGATGTTCTGTTTCGAAGATCAGGTGCCTGCCGTTTTGGATGAGGAACTTGCCCTCCTGCGCGGTCTCGATCGCGTGCGCTCACTGGATTACGACGCGGATGGTCGATTGATCGCCACGGTTTACAACCGGTTGCCGTGGAACTTCACCAGCGACAGCGGCCAGGTGGCCTATGCCAACAACTACCAGGTGACCGATGTGACGGAGGCGATGACGATCTATCCTCAAGGGCACGGTGACGCCTGGGGGCATTACCTGACCGCGCTGAAGAAGTTCTACACCTTGCTCCGGCACCCGTCCTTCGACTGGGTCGTGGCCACCGAGGATGTACTGGTCGCGGGCCAGATCGTGCCCGTGGGCTATAAGTATGAGCGCAAGTTCGCCCATGCGGCTGCCGCCAAGGCCCGGACTGGTGCGGCTGTCACGTCGCTGACGTTCCGACAGGCGTACACCGCGGACCCGGCTCAGCAGATGGGCCACCCGGATAGCGATAGCGATCGCGATCGCGCTTGGGGTGTGGTCGACTGGGGTAGGCGTGCGGGCCAGGGGGCGTACTTTGACTGGGTGATGGCCAACGCCTTGCTACCCTCGGAGGATACAACACACGAAGGCATCCAGAAGATCGATCGCGGTACTGTGCCCGAGCTGCATGAGATCGCCGCTTCCTATACGGAAATCCAGACCATAGTGGACAAGGCGGACGCCGGGCTAAACCCGGTAGGCCTGGCCGCCAACGTGGTGCCGTTCGGCCTGAACCCGAGTGATCTGGAAGAAGGCAAGACCCATTTCGACCAGGTCTTCGAACGGGCTCTGGTTGCCCTCAACAATGCCTCCACGGCGTTTGACTATGCCAACCAGAACACCCAGCGGCTACGGTCGATGCAGGATAATGTTGATCGTTTCGACGAGATGGTGGAGGAGCGGGAGCTGGATTACAAGGGCCGGCTGGTCGAAATCTTCGGCCGTCCCTATCCGGAGGACGTTGGCGTTGGCGGTACATACCCGGCCGGTTACGACGGACCGGACATCTTCCACTTCGCGTATGTCGATCCGACCGCTCTGATCGCTCAGGACAACTCGCGTCGGACCACAACGATTTCGGCAAACTTTGATGTGCCCAATCTCTCAGGAACGGGCGCCGAGCAAGAGGCTGAGGCGTGGGTGGTGGACTTCAACGTCTCTGTAGACGGACTGGGGCTGGTGAAGCCCTCCGGCTGGGGCGACCGCCCGGAGCCCGGCGAGATTCAGTTCGCCCGGGCTGAACTGTTGCAGGCGATCGGCCGCTATATGCAGGCCCTGGAACGTTATGAATCCCTTCTGGACCAGATCGAAGACCAGGCTGATCTGTTGAGGTCTTTGTATAAGCTGAACGACGATGTCCTCAGTGTGATGTATGCGGGCCGGGACAAACAGATCAGATTGAATGCGTTGATTGCGGGGGCTCGAACACAGCAACTAGTGTTCCGGCGGATGGGCAGTATTGCAGTAATCTATGCCAATGCTCTTGCAGAAGCGCTGCCGACCGCCCTTGGTCTCAGCAACGATGTCACAGCACCTGCTCGTAGTGCCATTAGACTGTACGGTTCTACGGTAAGTGAAATACTCAACGCGGAGGCTGATATTGCATCGTTGAATGAATTGCAGCGTCAGCAGGACAAGGAAGTCGTTTCCACGTCGCAGCAGATCACCATCACCGGCTTGCAGAATGAGTACCAGGAAAAACAGCAAGTCGTCGCCCTGAAGCAACTAATTCGCAGCCTGCCGGCTTCGCGGTTGGAACTCTACGCGCTTGCGGAGGCGATTCAACAGGCGGTGGGACGCCACGATTCTGCCATCGGTCGCGGCCTGCGGCTTTGGGAACAACGCACCACGTTCCGCCAGCGCACGGCTGAGCAGATCAGCGAATATCGCTACCGTGACATTGCCTTTCGTATATTCCGCAACGACGCGCTCCAGAAGTACCGGGGCCAGTTCGACCTGGCTGCCCGGTACGTCTATCTCGCGGCCCAAACCTACGACTATGAGACCAACCTGCTGGGAACCGACCCGCTGAGCGGCCAACGATTCCTGACGGACATCGTGAAGGAGCGCAGCCTCGGTGTGATCGCCGGCGGAATGCCCTACGTGGGCAACGGGCTCGCGGGCAAGCTCGCCGAGATGGGAGCCAACTTCGAGGTGGCGCGCAGCGAACTCGGCTTCAACAGCAAGGACGAGCTTACACGAACCTTCAGCCTGCGCTGGGAGACCGATCCCCGCGTGCCCAACGTTTTTGCTTCTGACGGGGCTTGGCAGAGTAAGCTTTCGGGTTGGAGGGTGGATGATCTCACTGAGTTGGACGTATATCGCCACTATTGCCAGCCGTTGGCGTATCCAACGGACACCGCATCTACAAACGGTAGAGAACCGGCGATCGTGATTCCGTTCAGCACGACGGTGACGTCAGGCTTGAACCTCTTTGGGCTGCCATCGCAGGGAGACGAGACCCTGCCTCCGGACCGCTACGCGGTGAAGATTCACTCGGTCGGAGTCCGATTTACCCAGTCCTACGCGTCACCGCCACTGAACAAGCACGTGAACGTATACCTGGTTCCGGCGGGCACGGACATCATGCGCGTGCCCACCGACGGCTCAATTCGTGAGTGGCAAGTCTTGGATCAGACGCTGCCGCTGCCGTTCCCGATTTCGCAGAATGAACTGGCGAAACCGGATTGGACGCCGTGGGATTCCGTCGTGGGCGGGTCGGCTGCGGCGGCGCACCGGCGCCGAATCCCCACGATTACGGCCTGCCCGGCCACCGATGAGGAGTGTGACCTGAGCTACAAGCTCACCGGTCGGTCGATCTGGAACACCCAGTGGTATCTGATCATTCCTGGCTCGCAGTTGCGCGGTGATGACCCCGAGGCGGGGCTTGACTGGTTCATCAACGGCGAATACGGCACCGGAGTACGCGATATCAAGCTAACGCTCAAGTGTTACGGGTATACCGGGAACGTACAGGTAAACCTGAGCGCTCCTGGCAGTGACGAATAGCGCGCGTCGGTGAGTGGCTCACCTCCTTTGGAGGTGGGGACGGCGATTGGATGACGGATGAAGCCATGATCAACGTAAGGGCGATAGCCTGCTCCATCGTACTCGCTTGCACGTTCGCTTCGCCCACGCTCTGCGCGGAGGACAAGAACGGCGTGTCGCCCCAAACCATCTCGCGCCCCAAGGGACCGGGTTCACTCGAGGGATTGGGCGATTCGTTCCAGCCGGCGCTCAACAACGGCACAGCCCGATACACCGTGCAGTTCGCTCTCCCCGAAGGGATCGCAGGCTTCACGCCGGAACTGTCGGTCCGGTACGACAGCGGTCGCGGGTTTGGGCCGGTGGGGATCGGGTGGTCACTTGGCCCGGGCTGCATTCGCCGCCAGACGGAAAAAGGCCTGCCCCGCTATGGCGAAGCACCCGACGGCGAAGAGATCGCCGATCGATTTCTTGGCATGGACGGCGAGGAACTCGTCCGTCTGCAGAATGAGTACTACCTGGCCAAGGTGGAAGGGCTCTACCTGCGCTATCGTCATATCGAGGATGGTCCAGATGATCATTGGGAAGCCCACACCAAGAGCGGCACCAAGCTCGAATTCGGTGTGACGCCCGAGGCACGCGTAACCGACATCGACACGAACGGGGCGAAAATCTACTGCTGGCACCTGGAACAGCAGATCGACACCCACGGCAACGTCATCAAATACGAGTACGAGAAGCTCGTCCCAACCGATGGTCAGGTCTATCTGACAGGGATCCGCTACGGACCCGGCAGTGACCCCAATCATTACTACTCAGCCGAGCTTGTGTATGAAGATCGGCTGGATCCCTTCGTGGACTGCCGCCCGGGCTTTCGGGTATGCAGTTCGAAACGTCTCTGGAAAGTTCATGTGACGTACGACGGTGCCCTGATCCGGCACTACGAGTTGGGCTACGGTGCCCATCCGCACTGGTCGCTCCTGACCACCATCACCCAATACGGCGCCGATGGCACCAGCACCCTGCCCGACACGACCTTCACGTACAGCGTTTTTGATCCCGGTGACCCCGCAGTGCCCATTTCGGCTGCCGGCCATGTCGTCAGTTCAAGCGGCCCGACCGGCGCGGTGATGGACAACCCCAACGTCGATCTGATCGACCTCAACGCCGACGGCCTGCCGGATCTGCTATCCACCGAAACAAGCCACGTCGCCTATGTGAACCGCGGCCAGCGCGACATCGGCGGTGGCCAGCAGGCTATTCTCTGGGAGGGACCGATCCAGGTCGACGCCGCGGAAGGTCGCACCTACAGCTTCCAACTTGCATCCGACAACGTCCATTTGGCCGACATGACCGGCGACGGCATTTCGGACCTGGTCATCAAAGACTTGTCCGACAACGTCGAATTCTTCGCGAACACCGGCCAACTCGGCTGGGCCGCTGGACAACTGATGTCTGTCGAGACCAACCCGCCGCCAGCCCCGTCGGGTGAGGCTGGTGAGTCCGTCGAGATTTCGGATCTGGGCTTCAACAAGCGCATCGACGTCATCCAGAGTCAATACGGCGCCAACTTCACGTGGTTCAACCAGGGCGACGGCAGATACACCGGCCCCGTCGTGACGGAGGGCGTCTTCTACGGCCAACAGTTCATCGACTTCGCCGACGCCGGCGTGCAACTCGCGGACATGAACGGCGATCGCCTTAACGACGTCGTCAAGGTCACCACCACCAGCGTCATTTACTGGGCGAGCAAGGGCTACGCCAGGTTCGACGACGCCGTCGAGATGATCCTGCAGGACCGTGCTCTCGACGATTCACCCGGCGGCAACCTCCACCGCGCCAAGCTGACCGACGTCAACGGCGACGGCCTCAGCGACTTGGTCGTGGAACAAGCCCAGGGCAGCGACCTGTGGTTCTGGCTCAATCTGGGCGATGGGACGTTTGAGTTGTCACGGGTGGTCGTTGACCTGCCGGTGACTTCCGGTGCAGTGGTCCGCTGGGCGGACATCAACGGCAATGGCACGACCGACGTGATCTACGCCGATTCGTCTCTGCCCGGCTCCAAGCTCAACGCCGTCGATCTCGGCGAGCTGATCGGCGGCTCGCCCTATTACAACCTGCTGACCAGCATCGACAACGGTTTCGGCCGGCAAACCACCATCCACTACCGCAGCACCACCGACTTCTACGTGGACGCCCACGAGGCCGGCCACCCGTGGACCACCTCGGTGCCGTTCCCGACCCAAGTAGTGTCGCGTGTCGAAACCGGCATTGGCCTGGACTTGGATGGCTACCCCGACGAAGGCACAAATGGAGATTCGTACAAGACGGACATCGTCTACCGTGACGGCTATTACGACCCCATCGAACACCAATTCCGTGGCTTCGCGTTCGTCAGGCATATCCAGCACGGTGACGAGCGCTTCGGCGACACCATCATCGCCCCGACGCTGGTGACCCGACACGGCTTTCACACTGGCGCCCCGGACGGCATCGACAACGACGGCGACGGCGAAACGGATGAGCCCGGCGATCTGTGGATCGGCCGCGAAGAGGAACCGCTCAAAGGCGTCGAGCTGTGGCGCGAGACGACCGTCCTGGAGGATGTGAGTACCGATGGGCTCTTCGCCCCCGACTCCGTGGTCTTTGAACGTGTGCAGGCTGCATGGGTGGTACGCGATCTATGCGATGCCGACACCGGTGGCCTGCCCCACATGCTGGGCAACGGTTACCGCACCAACGATGACTACAACCGCCAGGTACGCCAAGCCGTCCGGACGGAGGAAACGCAATCGATCATCGAACGCGGCCAGGGCACGACCAGGCAACTCAAAACCGAGTACGACATCGACGCCCTGGGCAATGCCCTCTTCGAGTGGAACCACGGCGACCTGAGCAACCCCGACGATGATCTCTACACGGGATATGAGTATGCCCTGGATGGACAGGCCGAAGCGGCTTGGATCATCAATCGCGTCAGCCGCACCTTTCAAGCCGACGGCGGTCCCGATGGCGAGTTCGTCTCCGAGACCCGCAACTACTACGACGCCGCCGCCTTCGCAGGCCTCCCCATCGGCCAGGTCGGCGATTATGGCGATCTCCATCGTACGGAGGTGCTCATCTCCGACGGTTCGGTACCACCGCTGACCGAACGTTCCTTCGCCATCGGTGACCCCGGCGACCCTGAAGGCTGCGTGGATGTCCTCCGCCAAAAGTTCGACGTGTACGGCAACTCCATCGTCCTGCGCGACGCCAACGACTACGATCGCGTCATCGAGTACGACAGTGTGCTACACAAGTTCCCCGTCAGAGAGACCATCGTAATCGGCGGCGGCAGCGCCGACCTGACGGTCGAAGCCGCGTACGACTACGCCTTCGGTGTGCCGCGCACAATTACCGACTTCAACGGCCAGACCTCACGATTCGAATACGATACCTTCGGCCGCTTTCACCAGGAGTTCTGGCCGGGGGACGAGGACGTACCAACTCACACATACACCTACGACATCGACACCCCACCGGTGCACAGCATCACCACCGTGGCCCACACCAACCTGGGCGGCTCGCCCGACGTGTCAGCCACCGTCTTCTTCGACGGCCTAGGCCGCAAGCTCGGAATATATGAGCCGGGGGACGGTGATGTCGAACCGGCGGCCATGTCCGAGGTCACGCTCTACAATCAGCGCGGACAGCCCTGGAAAGTCTATCAACCGTATCAAGGTGGCGACGGCGACTGGTCCGCACCGCCGGACACCTACGCGGCCAACACACTGACCTACGACGCCACCGGCCGGGTGATCGAAATCGTCACCCCACCCGATGACTACGGCGCGACCGCGACGATCCGGCGTGAGTATCTTCCGCTGCAAGTCAAAGAATTCGACGGCGAGGACAACCGCGATGGCCCGCACTTTGACACCCCAAAGACCCTCCTCTCCGATGGCCTGGGCCGCCTCATCGAGGTCCACGAGATCGAGACCCTCTCCGCGGTCGAATCGGAGGACACCTTCGTTACCAGGTACCGCTACGCTCTGCCCGACCTGCTGGCTGAGATCGAGGACGCCAAGGGCAACGTCAAGTACATGCGCTATGACGGCCTCGGGCGCAAGATATTCATGAACGATCTTGACCGCGGCCACATGTACTACACCTACGACGACGCCGGCAACCTGCTCAGCACCGTCGATGCCAAGGGCCAGCAGATCGACTACACCTACGACGGCGCCAACCGTCTGCTCGCCGTGGACTACCTCGACAGCAGGCACCCGCTGAGCCTCGGGCGAACGCCGGACATCGCCTATCACTACGATGAACCGCCGGTGCCGGCTGACGACCCTCCCGCCGATTATCCCGATCCGTCCTACACCAAGGGCCAACTCGCCTGGGTCGAGGACCTCACCGGGGCTGAGTTCCACGGCTACGACGTCAACGGCCAACTCGAGACCGTCATCAAGCGGATCGGCGGCACCACCGAGGACTACACCACCATCACCCGCACCGACAGCCTCGGCCGCGTCTATGAGATCCAATACCCCGGCCCCGACGGCCTCATAGTTACCAACGAATACGACGCCCGCGGCCTGCTGCGAGCCATTCCCGGCTTCGTCGATCCGATCACCTACGTCGCCTCCGGCCAGAAGCAGAGCATGGCCTTCGCCAACGACGTCGACACGACCTACAGCTACGACCCGCGCTCGCGGCTGCGCACTCTTTTCACCGAATCTCGGTTCGAGGTTCTTCAGGACCTGACCTACGAGTTCGATCAGGCCGACAACATTGTCGGCATCGCCGACGCCCGCGACCTCTCCGTCGGCGATCCTCGCAGCCAAACCGCGTCGTTCGTCATGGACAACCTCTATCGCCTGCGGCAGGCCACCGGCGTTGGCTACGGCCCCGGGGGTGGAGGCGGCACCATCCAGTACGATTATGACCGCCTGGGCAACATGGCCCTCAAGACTAGCCCCGATATTCCCGACCCCGACGTACACATTGGCGAAATGCTCAGCGGCGGCCCAGCGGGCACGGCTGGCCGAATCGGACGCAACCCCGGCGACCCGCCCGGCCCCCATGCCCTGACCGCCACCACGAACGGCTTCTACGCCCGCACCTTCGACTATGACACCAACGGCAACATGACCGCCATGAACGTTGGCCACCCCGCGCCGTTCGCCGATTGCATGACTGGCCCGGGCGGCACTATCCCGAGCAACGGCTGTGCCCTCTTCGACTTCGATAACGACCTCGACATGGACCTGCAAGACTTCGCCCAGTTCCAAGTCCACGTCGGCGCCGCAGCCGACGACGCCATGGAGATGCACTACGACTTCGCCGACCGCCTAGGTCGCATCATCAAGGCTGGGCCCAATCCACCCGACATCCGCTACCTCTACGACTACACCGGCCGCCGCGTGATCAAGCGCGTGGACGGCCTCCAGACCACCTACATCAATCGGCTCAGCGAAATCCGCAACGGCGAGTTCCTCAAATACGTCTTCGCCAACGGCACCCGCATCGCCCGCATAGAAACGTCAAAAAAAAGTCAACAAGTCAAAACGTCAAAATCTGAGAACTGGGCTGACTCTCTTCAACGTCCCGACATCTCGACGTTTCGACGTTTCGACGTTTCGACGTTTTTCTACCACCCCGACCACCTCGGCTCAACGAACGTGGTCACCGGCACGTCCGGTCATCTCGTCTCTGAATCATACAACTATCCGTTCGGCTCCCTACGCCACGACTATGATGCTGGCGACGGCTTCGATCCCCATTACCGATTCACGGGCAAAGAAGAGGACGAAGAGTCCGAGTTGGTGTACTTTGAAGCCAGATTCTATGCGCCGCATCTCGGGCGGTTCATCACTACAGATCCATTACATGGCGGTCCCAGGAGCCTCAGCACACTTGCTGGCGAGTATGAAGCCACACCAGAGTTCTTTGCGCGCTTAGCTGCACCGAAGGGCTTCAATTTGTATGTGTACGTGGACAATAACCCGCTCGTTTACGTTGATCCTCTCGGGATGGAGAAAAAGCCGGTTAAAGAAGAAGTACCACTGAAGGAGAAGCTACTGAAGCCCTTGCTAGAGGCCGGTATAAAGAAAGAAGTTGCTACAACTATGGCAGAGATAACTGCAACATACTTGACAACCCCATTCGTCGGTGCGGCTCGCGGTATAGCCGCGTTGCTAAGTGAGAGCCAAAAGGAGAAAGTAAAACAGGGGTTGGCAGTATTAGGAAAAGAGACGCCGATTGCAGAGTTGGCAAAGAAGCTGAGTCCTAAAGAAATAAAGACGTTAAAGAATCTGCTAAAGAAGCGCAAGGAGCTTGCAATAGAGGGCAAGAAGCTTGCCGCCAACATATTGAAGGCAACGAAGAAAATAAGTGAGAAGAAGGGTCTTTCTCTGCCGTGGGAGCAAGCAGCAAAGCACACTGAGAAGGAGACAAGTGAGGTTCTGAAGGAGGTCGCAGAGCAAACGGCAACACTAAAGCAGGTTGAAGAGTACAGAGAGCAGCATAAGCTAGAATAGGGGAAACCAGGAACCGGGGACAATCACCTATCTCCGGCAGGCGGCGTGGAGGAGAGAGGGGATCGGGAGTCTTCAAAATGAGCCAGCGGTCAATGGATTGTCTTGAGGCGGAAGAAAAGGGCGGAAGCCAAGTGGACGAAACGCGTTCCTGCATAGTGGATCAGACTGAGGACGTGGCGCCCCTCTGCCCTGTAGGGGCTTGTGAGAATAGCCCAGCGATTCATCGCTGGGGCAATGGGCAGCGGAAGAATGTCTTAGTCCCGTAGGGACGACTGAACGGCATTGGTGGAGAACCACTCATGGCTGCGCGACTGAGCCAAGACAACATAGGCCGAATGTCAGCCGTCCTTACGGTACTGACGCGTCGTTGGCCTTGCGTACCCGGCGATGAACGAGGGTTCGCACAAAGGGTTGAACCACCCCAAAGCCGCGGAGCGACAGAACCGGGTAGCCAGGGGCGCAAGCCCTCAGTCCTACGCACGTCTGGGCTCGGGCCTGCGGTCGTGGCGGCCCCGGAGGGGCCGGGGTGCTTAGCCACGGGCGCGAGCCCGTGGTGTCCGGGTGGTGACATGTTTGGAGCCCCGGAGGGGCGACGGAACGTGGCATCGGGGGCTTCCGTCGCCCCGCTGGGGCTCGGGTCTGTGTGTCCGTCCGTTCCCACGGGCTGGCGCCCGTGGCTAGTCACCTCCGCCGCTCCGCGGCTCCAGGCCAGCACTCGCCATCGTGCGAAATCTTGTCTAGCGGTAGCGAACACGAATGGGCGGCCGATTCCCGGCGCGCCGGGTGGGTGGCTGGGGCACACCCGCGAGGTCGGCGAAGCTTGATTGAATGGCGAACCGGGCGGGGTTTCAACCCGCCCAAGAATCGGAGACATGATTATGAAACGAAACTGCCTGTTATCAATGTTGCTCGTAACCGGCGTTGCGACGGCGATCGCACAGGCCGGCGTTCCCAAACCGGACGCCATCGTCTACGGACAAGTGCGCATCGGCGATGAACTGATCCGCGCCACCGATGACGTTGCCATCGTCGCCTGGGTGGACGGTATAGACCAGCCGGTAACCGCCTATCGCATGGGTGCGAATCCGACCGCGGGTGACCACTACGTGCTGCGATTCCCGATGGCCGTCCAGGACGACGGCCGGACCCCCAGCCCCGACACCGCAGCGCCCGGAGAAATGGCCAGCGTCTATCTCGTCGATGGCACGGGCGCCGAAGAATACTTGGGCTATGTAGCGATCCCCAAGAGTGGGAACGTACGACGGCGCGACCTGCTGTCAGAGGGCGCCCAGCCGCCGACGCAGCCCGATCCCGAGGCGACGCCCGATCCCGAGGCCCAACCTGCGCCCCAGCCCCGCCCGCGTCCCCAAAGCGGCTGCGGCAGTATGTGTGGCGCGTTCGGTATGGTCAGCATGGGCCTGACTCTGTGCGGATGGGGCTGCATGAGGTACGGTCGGACCCGTCGCCGCCGCTAGTGTCCGGGGGGTAGATGTGTGCGCATCACTGAGGCATACAGCGCAACGGACAATGTCATGAGTGGGACTGGAGAACAACGCCCGTTGCGTACCGCATCAGTTGGTATTCCCCCGCGAATGAGATAAGCTTGTCTATTAACGAATCGGGTCGGGCGGGTAGCGAATTCGCCCGCGGGTGAGCATCCGGCGAGGTGGCCCAGAGCCCTTTTTCTTGCTGGGGTCAACCCGTTGTTGAGAGAGAGAGAGAGAGAGCGTGACCGGTGGTCGCGGCTCTCTTTTCTGTTGCGCGGTTATCGCGTCGCGCACTGTTGAGGGTGCGGAAGAACCATCTGGTGGCAACCTGTTTCCGTCGGCGCGAGGTGCGTGGCCCCGTGCCTGGAGAGCAACCTTTTGAGAAGCGAGGAGGCATTGAAATGAAGCGACTAATCCTGGCTACACTGGTCGTGAGTTTAGCGTCGCCCACGGCGGCAAGCGCTGATGATCTGATCCCGCCGGCCTGGCGGGGCGAGCCCGGCTCGACGTATCAGGCATGGACGTTCGACACCGAGCCCACCAGCGGAATCCTCTACCCCGAGGTGGACGACAACGAATTTGGCAGTCCGGCCATCCTGGACTCCTATTGGCCTGACGACAGCGATTGGCTTGCGTTGCACGACGGCCGCCCCGGCGTGTGGAACCCGTACTGGGAATTCTATGTCGAGTTGCCCAACGATGACGCAGCATTGCCGTTGAAGGATATCTACATCCAAATCACCTGGAACGAATACGACGAGGAGGGAGCAAACGTCGGTCGCCCCGCGCCGTCCGTGTATTGGCCGAGCGGGGAATACACGAACTCCGTGGAACTCGATGTGGAGTACCCGTTGGAGAGCAACTGGATGTACAGCCGCTGGCACGTCCGGATCTGGCCGAACCCGGATTCTGAGTCGATCGAGGTCATCTCCGATAACGGCTGGAATGAGTTGGTCATCGACCAGATTGTCGTCGACACCATTTGCATCCCCGAGCCTGCCACGCTGGTGTTGCTCGGGCTGGGTGGTCTCGCCGTCCTGCGCCGCGGTTAGACTGTGGTTTCTGAAAGTGCCATCCAGGCGGGAGCTGATCAGCAAGGCGAGTGGCCCTTCCCCGGGACCCGGTCCGCTGTCCACCTTGAGCTTGCCTGCTGAGACGCTCCACGAACCAGCCTCCTGGCTCCACATGCCGGAGAGGCCGGCGAACTTGTCATCGACCACGCGGGCCTGGCCAGCCGACACCAGTTACCGAGGAATAGAGACCAAAGGTCCCATCTGACAAACTGCTGTCGTTATCGTGCTCCGGTGTGGTCAGAAGACATCATCACTGGATGAAAAGTTGTCGCACTTCTCATGGCCACGCAAGCGTGGACCATGCCACCCGCCGCCACCCGCCACCCTACTGAAACGGCTTACCTTATTTACACTTGTGCTGTAGCGGGTTTCTAACTATAATGG
>JAGLWJ010000528.1 GCA_023133475.1 Phycisphaerae bacterium
GTGGAGCGTGGAATGTGGAGCGTGGAGCACGGAACGTGGAGAATGGGGATGGTAACGTGGAAAATTGTGGAACGAAGAACTGAAAACGTCGCCGAGTCCACATTTTCCATTTTCCATTTTCCATTTTCCATTCTCAAGCTATGAACGGGCGATCACGAAGTTTGGACAATCCGCTGAACTGGTCTTTCGGCATTGGGCGACTGTTCCAGATCGACCTGCGTGTGCATGTCCTGTTCGTGCTGGGGGCGCTCGTCGTGTTGGGGCGGAGCTTTGGGGAAGAGGGAGGCGGCCTGAGCGACGGTGCCGCCCAACTGGCGATTCTGTTCCTGATCGTGCTGCTCCACGAGTTTGGCCACTGCTTCGGATGCCGTGCCACCGGTGGTGAAGCTATAGAAATCCTGATGTGGCCTTTGGGCGGGTTGGCCAGCGTCGCCCCGCCGCATCGGTGGCGTGCTCATCTGGTGACCGCGCTGGCCGGCCCGGCGGTGAACGTGCTGTTCTGCCTGCTGACGGCGGCGGTGCTTATCGTGTGGACCGGGTCGCTGGCTGCGGTGCCGTGGAACCCGTTCCACGTCTTCCGCCCGTTGGACTTTGCCGTGTTCGAGGCGTGGGCTGTTCAGCGCTGGCTGGTGCTCTTCTTCGGCCTGAACTTCATGCTCCTGCTGTTCAACCTGCTGCCGGTCTACCCGTTGGACGGGGGGCAGGCATTGCAGTCGATCCTATGGCCACGGATGGGCTATGGTCGATCAATGATCCTCGCGTCGGGCATTGGCATGGTAGGGGCGATTGTGATAGGGCTCGTCGGCTTCTTCACCGAAACGCCCCTGCTGTATTTCATTGCAATCTTCGGCTACCTGACCTGTTGGCAGCAGCGCCGGCAATTGAGGATGGCTGGCGAGATGGAAACCGGCCCGTTCGGATACGATTTTTCGCGGGGCTACAGCTCGCTGGAGAATGGGGGCGAGTCTGCGTCGGAGGCTCATCCCGGCTTCTTCGCACGCCGTCGCATGAAGAGAGAGGCTCGCCGGCAGGAGAACCTGCAACGCGAAGCCCAAGAACGCATCGAACGCCTGGATCACACCTTAGCCAAAGTTCGTGCTCAAGGGCTCGGTTCCCTCACCCGCGCCGAACGCCGCTTCCTCGAAGAGGAATCCGGGCGCCGCCAAGCATCCGAACACCACTAACCCAAGCAGAGAATTGAGAATGGAGAATTGAGAATTGAGAATGCTGACTTGGCGACATTTTCAGTTCTTCGTTCCCCAAGTTTCCATGTCATCATCTCCATGCTCCACGCTCCGTGCTCCACATTCCACGCTCCACTCTTCACGCTCCCCTTTGGGTCGCCGCTAAACGCTACGGACTTGTCGCCGTTAAATACCCCGGCGCCGTTGCGAGCACCCACATTCTCAATTCTCAATTCTCAATTCTCAATTCTCCATTCTCCATTCTCCATTCTCCATTCTCAATTCTCCATTCTTAATTCCTCCCACGCCCTCGCCCGCAACCGCGTCCTCGTTGCTCGTGAGATGCGTTGTCGTTTAGCTCGTCGCCGTGGCGACCTTGCCTGTGCCGCCATCGTCTCCCGCATTCACGCACCTTCCGGGCACAGAGCCCGCAAAGCTGTTTCCGCTGCTCGGGCGTGAGGTGGTCCCGCACCGCAATCAGATACTCTGCCACACGACGCTCGAGCTGGTTGTGAGCTTCAATGACAACCTCCACACACGTGCGAATTTCGTCGTCGGTGGCACTCTCGTTCTCGAACGCAACAGCCAACATCGACCGGGCCTCTTCGAGCTTCTCGCGGAAAACTCGCATATCCCCGGCAAACTGCGGATCGTGAGCCTGAATAAGTTTGGCCTGCTCCGCATCAAGACCAAGCCGCCGGGTCAATGGGGAACACACAGGATGTGCGGGGGCTGTGGTGGTCTGCGACCGCGTTGCCACCGTCCCGAGAAAGCTCCCCCCAAAACACAGACCCGCCAGGACTGCAATAGCCACGCTTGCTTTAGTAATCATGGCGTTGGGGCTCCTTCCTGCGTTTCGTCCGGTTCGAGGCCAAAGAGCAGGCCGGTGGCAGATTCAGATGCCAGACCAACCCACTCGAGCGCCTCGTCCACACCCTCGAAGGCCGCCTGAGGCTCGGAAACTGTCTCCGGTTTAATGGTGGGCACGAGATTCCCCGCCCCCACGCCCAGCCCAACAGCTAAAAGAATCGACGCCGCCACGCGAAGCGGAACCGTCCAATAAGCCGCCAGACGGATGGGTTGACCCAGCCGGCGGTCTTGAACGTCGGCATCAGCCAGAACACGCTCGGTCAGGTCAATTGCGGAAAGATCAACCCGCCAGCCGCCCAGGACATCCCAGGACGCCTGCAAGCCCTCATAAGCAGACCTGCAAACCGGGCACGTTTCCAGGTGCTCACGGAACTCGCGTTGCCCATCAGGCTCAAGCTCGCCGGACAACAAACGCAAGATCATACTGTTACGCGGACATGTCATGGAACCGGTCTCCAACGATTAAACGCACGACTTCCTCGAATCCTGCGATGATTATTCCTCGTTTTAGTAGGGCGGGTTCCACCCGCCACACCATGCCGAGAAGGCGGGTAGAACCCGCCCTACTCTCTCAAATTACTCAGCGATTCTCGCAAGGCTGCATGGGCACGCACCAGCAGCGACTCCACCGCCGATTCGGTCCAGCCGGTCACCTCGGCGATGCCCCGGATGGGCAGTCCTGAAAACCGCTGCAAAACCACCGCGACCCGCTGACGCTGAGGAAGAGCAGCCACCGCACGCCGGACAGCCGCCGCACGGTCGTCACGCTCCAGTGCCCTGGCTGGGTCTTCGGTTCGCGGATCGGGTGCCTCCACCAAATCGCCGCCGCCAGCCTTCTGCTTCCTGAATGCGTCGAGACAGAGGTTCACCACGATCCTGTAAAGCCAAGTGCTGAATCGGGCTGTGGGCTTGTAGCGGCCGGCAGACCTCCACACCCGAATAAACGCATCCTGGGCAATATCCTCTGCCAACACCCGATCACCCGTAGTCCGGTACGCAAGCTCCAGCACTCCACGCTGATGACGATGGACCAACTCGGCAAGAGCCAACCGATCTCCGTCAGCCAATAGGGCCATGAGTTCGGTATCGTCGGCGTCGGGTGAGGCATGAGTATCGGGCACGGTTTCAACACCCACTCCAAAAAGATGCGAAAGCACCGCAGGGTAATCATCCACGCCGCGTTCAACAAGCAGTAAACACAAAACCATTCCGGGAAGTGCCGGAGGAAAACGAAGGAATTCTTTAGTAACGGGAGAAAATCATGAAACAGCTCACCATTGCACTGGTCGGATTTATGACCTCGTTTGCAATCGCAGGCGAGAAGGCTGCTACCGCCGAATCGACAATGCCCTGCGGATACGTGCGGGTCGAAGGGGTGATCGCATCCGTCAATGCGGAGGCAATGCGGTTGACCGTGGGCGAGCGGGTGGTGCAAGTCACGGACGACACAACCATCAAATCCGGGCGTAAGCCGGCTATCTTTTCTGACCTGCAGGCCGGCGAAACAGTTGCCGTGGCGGGCTCCATATCGGACGATGTGCTCACCGCCGCCCGAATCAACCTCAAGTACGCCGAGTGTGCCATCTCCGACAACGGCTGTGGGTGTGGGCATCACGGGAAGGGCTGTGGTCCTGGGCATCGCGGGAAAGATTGTGGATGTGGGCATCACGGGAAAGACTGCGGGTGTGGGCATCACGGGAAAGACTGCGGGTGTGGGCATCACGGAAAAGGTTGCGGTCCTGGGCATCACGGGAAAGATTGTGGGTGTGAGCATCACGGGAAAGGCTGTGGGCCTGGGCAAGGGCGTGGGCACGATGGTCGGCGGGGTTGTGGCGGGCGAATGATGGGCGATCCGGAACAGGGGTGCAGGGGGTTGAATTTGCCACCTGCCGACGGCGGGACGCTCGACGAAACCGCCGAAACCGCCTTGCGGGAAGCCCTGCTCCGTGAATATGTCAACGGGCTTTACTACGAGGCCATGATCGAGACTTTCGGGAGTTCGCGGAAACTCAACCATCTTGCCCGGGCTCAAAAGCGTCGGGCAAAAGCCTTGCTGAGGCTGTTCAACCGATACGGGATTGAGCCACCGGCACGTGACCAGGCAGTGGTTCCCGCGTTATCGGCAACGCTTCAGGAGTCGGTTCAGGTGGCGGTCGAGCAAATCGAGGCGAACGTAAGTTCGTATGACGAAGTGCTCAAATCCGAGTTGCCCGCGGACGTGGAATTCGTATTCACCAATCTGCGTAATGCAAACGAGCATCACCATCTGTCCTGCCTCAAGCGGAAGATGCGCTAAGGCGACAGCAGTTGTAGGGCGGGTTCCACCCGCCGCAGTTGTAGGGCGGGTTCTACCCGCCACAATTGTAGGGCGGGTTCTACCCGCCTCCGGCAAGTGAAACGTAACGCCATAAACGGCGGGTGAAACCCGCCCTACAATTGTGATTACGCTATTTTCTCCGTTCTTCGCGCTCCATTCTCCACGCTCCCCTACTACACGCTCCCCTTCGGGTCGCCGCTAAACGCTGCGGATTTGTCGCCGCTAAACACACCGATGTGGACAAGCAGATGTAGGGCGGGTTCCACCCGCCTCCAGCAAGTGAAACGTAACGCCATAGGCGGCGGGTGAAACCCGCCCTACAAAACGCTGCGGACAAGTTTGTACATTCCAGGCGGCGGGAGGTTTTGCCGTGTTAGTGTTGGCTCGCTAGAATCCAACAGTAAGCTGACGGAGTGGCGACCATGGCAACAACCGCGACGGATGTGGCGATGACTGAACCAGCAACGGATGATATCGGCATCGGTGCGGTTGCACTCGGGCAACAAGCTGGGCTACAGGCCGGTCGGTTGCGCTGGTGGTTTATGGGTGGAGTGGTGGTGATATTGGCTGCCGCCGCGGTCTGGTATTCCCAGTGGGTTCCGGGCAGAGGCCAGTCCACTACCGAGACTTTCACCGTTGTTCGGCGGGATTTCACCATCTCACTTCACGAGAAGGGTGAGCTAAAGGCCGCCAAGTCCATCGACGTAAAATGCGAGGTCGAGGGGCGATCCACCATTATCTGGCTTGTCCCCGAAGGCACCGAAGTGGCGGAGGGCGATCTGCTGATCAAGTTGGCCAGCGAACAGATCGACGACCGCGTTCGTAGCGAACAAATTCGTGAAGCCAACGCCAAAGCCACCGCCGAAGCCGCCGCCAAGGAATATGAAATCACCCTCGACGAACAGGCCAGCAGAATACGCAAAGCGGAGCTGGCTGTGCAAACTGCGGAAATCGATATCGAGAAATACATAGAGGGCGACTGGATCGAACAGAAAACGCGAGCCGATCTTGACGTGAAAAGAGCCGAGGAAGTCTATAACCGGAAAATGGATGAGCTTCAGGACGCCCGCGAGCTTTACGAACAATACTTGTTTACCCTCGATTTGGCATTTGTGAGCGACCTCAACGCCGGGGTGCTCTCACCGAGGCTGGGCAAGGTCTTTGCCGACCACTCGGTGACACTTTCTGGTGAGGTGACCATCACACGCGAGAACGAGGGCGAGGAGCCGCCCAGGTGGCTTATTGCCGAGATCGCACGCAGGTATAACGCCCGCATCGAGGAGGATGAATTGCGGGTCTACCATGCCCGCAACTTTATCACCGCCCGTGAACTGAGGGATGCCGGGTCCGAGCTCTTTGAAGCGGAGATAGGGTTGCAAATCGCCAGGCTTCGCAAGAAGGTTCTCTACAAGTACGACAACCGCAAGGACCTCCAGCAAAAGACCTCCAACGTTGCGGAGGCCCAAAAGGACCTCGAGCGAGCCCGCAAGAGTGCCGAAGCCAAGATCGCCCAGAATCTGGCCAACAAGGAAGGCAAAGCCGCCGAGTACGCCCTGGTCCAGCAGCAGTTGGCCAAGTTCCGCCGCCAGCAGGCCAAGACTGAAATCCGCGCCCCAGCCGCCGGGCTGGTGGTGTACGACACCGGGCGAAACCGCTGGAACCGCCGCGAAATTGCCGAAGGCTCAGAGGTGTGGGAACGGCAGACCATCATTAAGCTGCCCGATACCGAAGTGATGCAAGCGATGGTGCGAGTTCACGAAAGCAAGGCCAACAAAGTCCAGGTCGGCCAGACGGTTCGCATCCAGATCGAAGGGTTGCCCGGGACGATCTTTGACGGAAAGGTTTCCAAAATCGCCCCTCTGGCAGACTCGCAGAACCAGTGGCTTAACCCCGACTTGAAAGAGTATGAAACCGAGGTGACGCTGGCCACTAACGGGTACGATCTCAAGCCCGGGATTACCACTCAAGTGGAGATCATGGTCGAGCACGTGCAAGATGTGTTGGCAGTCCCGGTGCAGACGGTGGTCACCAAACAGGGGCGGCAATATGTGTTCTGCGACGATGGGGACACCATAGAGCCCGTACAGGTCAAGCTTGGCCGATCAAACGACGAATTCGTCGAGGTTCTCGATGGGTTGGCGGAAGACGACACTGTGTGTCTGTCCATCAGCGACGAGGATATCCAGCGAATCCCGGAACCGAACGACGTGGGAGGTAGGGCGGGTTCCACCCGCCACAGCAAGGTAGGGCGGGTTCCACCCGCCGCAACGTAGGGCGGGTTCCACCCGCCAGCGGGAGGCAAAGAAGGCGGGTGAAACCCGCCCTACTACTGTGTCAATTGTTGTTTGTGTCGAAAAGCTGGTTAAGGTCTACGGGAAACCCGGGCAAGGTGTCCTGGTCCACGCCCTGCGCGGGATCGACATCGAGTTCGTGCGAGGCGAGTCGGTGGCTATTTGCGGTGCCAGCGGGTCGGGCAAGAGCACCTTGCTGAACCTGTTGGGTTGCCTGGATCGACCGAGTAGCGGGCGATACCTCTTGGGTGAGGTGGATGTGTCGCAGTTGACCGACGATGCCCTGTCCGAAATCCGCAGCCGTTACGTCGGGTTTGTCTTTCAGAACTTCAACCTTATTCAGCAGTTGACGGTGCAGGAGAACCTGGAGGTTCCGCTGTTCTACCAGGGCGTTCCCGCCGCCGCGCGGCGTCGCAAGGCCCGCGAGTTGGTGGCTAGGGTGGGGCTGGAAGAGCGCAGCCACCACCGCCCCATGGAACTGTCCGGCGGGCAGCAGCAACGGGCAGCCATCGCTCGTGCCTTGATAAATGATCCGCTCATCATCCTCGCGGACGAACCCACCGGAAACCTGGACACCGCCACCGGTGAAATGATTCTGGAGCTTTTCGACCGCCTGCACGATCAGGGGCGAACCATCATCATGGTCACACACGACCCCAACGTCTCCCGCCGTTGCAACCGCACCATCACGTTGCGTGACGGCTTGATCGTCTCGGACGAACGCAAAACCCAAGGGCAATAGTTGTAGGGCGGGTTCCACCCGCCGCACCATTCCACAACGGCGGGTAAAACCCGCCCTACAACTGTGATTACGCCGTTTTCTCTGTTTTTCACGCTTCCTTCTACACGCTCCCCTTCGGGTCACCGCTAAACGCTGCGGATTTGTCGCCGCTAAATACTGTGGTGATGTTTCCCATTTCCCATTTTCTCAATTCTCAATTCTCAATTCTCAATTCTCAATTCTCAATTCTCAATTCTCAATTAGATGCGATTGTCCTGGGACCCTACCCGACCCCCCGTCCCATCTATAGCGACACCCCGCCATGCGTGGTAAAACTGGGCGAATTGGCGATGCCGTTTTACTCGGTATAGTGCCCTTGACATGGAGGTGACAGCGTGACTGACTTGGACATCTTTGTTCTGGTTGCCTACTTTGTGGGTGTCGGCGGGATTGGCTACTGGTCCAGCAAGCGCAGCCTGGACAGCAGCAAGTCCTACTTCCTCGGTGGTGGGACGATCGGCTGGTTGGCCATCGGCGCCAGCCTGTTCGCCAGCAATATCTCCGCCGAGCACTTCATTGGCCTTACCGGAACCGGGGCGAAGAGTGGGCTGGCGGTGGGTCAGTATGAATGGCTGGCGTGCTTGATTCTTTTGTTGTTGGGCTGGCTTTTCGTGCCCTTCTACCACCGCACGGGCGTTTTCACCATGCCGGAATTCCTGGAGACCCGGTATAATTCACAGTGCCGCACCTATCTGTCGGCGATCTCTCTGATCGCCTATGTCTTCACCAAGATCAGCGTTTGCCTTTTTGCCGGTGCCCTGGTTTTGAAGGCGGTTCTTGGGTGGAACATCTGGGTGGCGGCGGTGGTCCTTCTGGTTGCGACGGGCATATACACGATCTTTGGCGGGTTGCGGGCGGTGATTTACACCGACCTGTTTCAGGCCTTCATCTTGATTGGCGGCAGTATCTTCCTGACCGCAGTTGCGATTTCGAGGGTGGGTGGGTTCGGCGCGTTGGCTGATGGGGTGAACCCGGAGTTTTTCAACCTGTGGAAGAACATCGACCACCCGGAGTTCCCATGGACCGGGATTCTCTTTGGAGCACCAATCCTCGGAATATGGTACTGGTGCACGGATCAGATGATCGTGCAACGGACGCTGGCTGCTCGGAATATCGTCAGTGCTCGCAAAGCCACCATCTTCGCGGGTTATCTCAAGATTCTGCCCGTTTTCATTCTGGTGTTGCCGGGCGTGGCGGGGCGGATTCTCTGCCCTGAAATCGACGTCGAGCATAACTCCAACGACATGTATGCCGCCATGGTGACCAAGCTTCTTCCGGCTGGGGTGAAGGGTTTGGTTATTGCGGCGTTGCTGGCTGCTTTGATGAGTTCGCTGTCGAGTGTGTTCAACAGCAGCTCCACACTGGTGGTCATGGATTTCTACAAGAAACGCAAGCCGCATGCCTCGGAGAAGCAATTGGTTCGGGCTGGGCAGGTTTCCACGATGGTGTTGGTGGTTGCGGGTCTGCTCTGGCTGCCGTTTATTGGGCGGTTAAGCGATCAGCTCTTTCAGTATCTGCAAGCGGTGCAGGCTTACATTTCCCCGCCGATTGCGGTGGTGTTTCTGGTCGGTTTGTTGTGGAGGCGGGCCAACGGTGCCGGTGCGTTGGCGGCTTTGTTGACCGGGTTTGTGCTTGGGGCGGTGCGTTTTGTGGCGGAGTTGGGCGACAAGGCTGACCCGCCGTGGGTCACTTGGCCGCCGCTGGTGGAGTATGCGCGGATAAACTTCCTGCACGTGGCTATTCTCCTCTTTGCCATCTCGCTGGCGGTGTTGGTGGTCGTCAGTCTTCTGACAGCCAGACCGACCGAGCGCAACTTGAGCGTTTTTCCGACGCCATCCAAGTCTGCGGGCGCGGCATCCGCCGGGCGAAGCAAGTCGAGTGTGGGCTTTAGCGTACTGCTGGTGCTGGTCGTTTTGAGTTTGTGGGCCTGCTTTAGCCCCTGGGTATTTGGTGGCCAGCCGTAGGGCGGGTTTTACCCGCCTTCATGGGATCGTGCGGCGGGTGGCCCATCGCTTTAGGGCTTGTCGATTTAGTCTGTAGC
>JAGLWJ010000529.1 GCA_023133475.1 Phycisphaerae bacterium
GATGTGGCGTCCGAGGTGGTTGTCGCTGGCGTACTTGATGATGGCGCAAGCGATGCGGAAACTGACCTCGCGTAGTTCACTCTGGGGCGGATAGAGCGCTCCAACGTCCAGGCGGTCCTTGGTGACACAGTCAGCCAGCGTGCGAGCAGCGATGGTGAACATCTCGTCGGGAACTTCGCGAGCCCCGGAAATGATCGCCCCTAAACCCATCCCAGGGAAGATGTAGACATTGTTCGATTGGCCTATCACGTGCCGTTTGCCCTCGTAGTCCACGGGGGCGAATGGGCTTCCGGTGGCAACCAGCGCCCGGCCGCCGGACCAGGTGACGGCTTCGGAGGGCGAACACTCTGCCTTGCCGGTGGGATTGCTCATGGGCATGATGATCGGGCGTTCGGTATGCTTGGCCATCTCCGTGATCATCTCCTGCCGGAACACGCCCGGGCAGGCGGTGGCTCCGATCAGCACGGTCGGCTTGAACGCGGCGATGAGTTGCTCGGGGCTGACGTGGGCGTCGGGCAGCCCATAGTGCGACAGGGTTTCCGGTGTGGCGGCAAAGTCCACGCACTGAGGCTCGACCATGTCACGATTCTTGCGCACCAGCCCATGGATGTCGAACATGATCTGAGCACGCTGGATATCTTTCGCACCGGCTCCTGCGCTGTCCATGGTGGCGGAGACCATCCGGGCGATCCCGGTGCAGGCTTCACCCGCTCCCATGTACATGATGCGCTGCTCGGTGATCGATCCGCCGGTGACCCGCAGGCCCGACATAATCCCCGCCAGAGCACAGGCACCGGTGCCCTGAATATCGTCGTTGAAGCACAGCACCTGCTTGCGATAGCGATCGAGGATTCTAAAAGCCTGCTTGTTGTGGAAATCTTCCCACTGCACCAACGCCCGTGGGAACACCTGCAAGACGCCCTGCACAAAAGCCTCGATGAAGTCGTCGTACTCCTGACCACGCAGACGACGCTTGCGATAACCCAGGTATAGCGGGTCATCCAGCAACCGCGGGTTGTCCGTGCCGACATCCAGGCTGATCGGCAAGCACCTGGACGGGTGAATCCCGGCACCAGCCACATAGAGCGACAACTTGCCGATGGGGATGCCCATCCCCCCACAACCCTGGTCGCCAACACCCAGAATACGCTCATTGTCCGTAACCACAATCAAGCGGATATCCGGCAGCGGAGCTTTACGCAGAATCTGTGGAATACGGTCCACGTCGTCGGGCGTCAGCCAGATTCCACGCCCGGTGCGGAAGATATGGCTATATTGCTGACAGGCCAAACCCACCGTTGGCGTGTAGACGATGGGCATGAACTGCTCTATGTTCTCGACCAGGACCCGATAGAAGAGCACTTCGTTACGATCCTGCAAGCTGGCCAACCCGATATACTTCCCAAGATTGGTGGATTTGGCTTCCAGGTGCTCCAATTCGAGCCGCACCTGCTCATCGATGCTCAGAACTCGGTGGGGCAACATGCAGCCGAGCCCCAGTTGATCTCGTTCTTCATAGCTGAAAGCGAGTCCCTTGTTGGTATTGGAGTTCTTCAGCAGCCAGATACCCCCTTTGCGGGTCTCGATGACATTAGGACCTGCCAGTTCCTCTACCCCGTTGGTCTTCACGGCAATGCCTCCCTGGGCAAACCAAGATTTCAACACGCTACGTCGCCGGGGGGGAAACACCCCTCCCAAACCGCGACACAGAACAAACTAAAGGCAGAGCAATTCGTGTGCCGCCGCAGCACATTCCCAGGCAGAAGGCAAGAGGCAAGAGATGTAGGGCGGGTTCCACCCGCCGCACCATGTCAAGAAAGCGGGTGGAACCCGCCCTACAACTGCGCGTCGCCGTTAAACACCCACGTGTGCACACAACGACAATGTTTCCCATCCCCCCATTTTTCATTTTCAATTTTCCATTTCCCCCCCATTTCCTCAGCGGTGCACGATGCGAATTGTTTTGGTCACGTAGCGGTGCTCGAGCATCCGTTGAAGGATATCCGTAGACGCACCAGCCTGTGAGCCCCTCAACGATGCCACCAACTCCGCGATGTTATCGAGTGGTTCATCACCAGCCAGCAGGTGGATCGTCTCCAGGCCGGTGTGGTCGTCGAGTCGATACCACTCAGCCTTTCCGCGTGCATCGGCGTTGGGGATGCGATACCACCTGCCCCCCATTACCCGGTTGCCCGGTTCGATCCCCGGATAGGGGAAGATCGCCGCGGCTGACCCGTCGGAGCTGAGCAGGATCGCGTAGACGTAGCACTCGCGGTTGGCCCGAAATGAAATCGCAAACCCGTCCCCACTGGTCAAGGCGCCGCCGTCCTGGAGCGGCGCCGGCACCAGCCGCCCGTCGGGAGCCTGGAGCACTGCTTCGAGCTTGCACCGAATAGCCAGCGGCTCACTTTCGATTTTGTAATCGACGGCGTCAGGCCCGGGATTGGGCGGTTCCGCCAGTTTGACCGCCGGTTCGTTGGGCGTCGGCCCACATGCCGTCAGTGCAACCAGGGACAGAAGCACCGTCACGATCAACGCTCGTGATACTTGCAGAGCAAACATATTGCCTCCTACCTCAACTGTAGGGTGGGTGGAACCTCGCGGAGCGAGGTGGAACCC
>JAGLWJ010000053.1 GCA_023133475.1 Phycisphaerae bacterium
TGGAGTGGTTGCCTTTGCCCCCCCGTTCCGCCCCGCCGCCTTCGGCGGCGGGGCGGAACGGGGGGGATTCTTCGTTCGGCCGTCTCACCCGGCATAAATGCCGGGCCTAGCGCGACGGCTTGCCCAAGGTTGCCGCCTTACCCCAGGGCTCGCTTCGCTCACCCTGATACCACTCCCGTTGGGGGTTCAGAAGAAGACATCTTGTTAGCTCGTTGGGCGGTTGACCCGTTGCTCGTGTTCCACCCGCCGCCGCCAAGTGACACGTAACACCCGGACGGCGGGTTAAACCCGCCCTACGTGGGTCCTTGCTTAGTCGGCGAAGGCGTCCATCAGCCGCAACGCGGCAGGTGCCCCCAGCACGATGAAAATGGCGGGGAAAATAAAGAATATCAACGGAAGCATCAACTTTACAGCCGTCTTCTGGGCACGCTCCTCGGCAGCCTGGCGACGCTTGACCCGCAAGGCGTCAGCCTGACGACGCAACGCCTGGGAGACACTGGTGCCAAAACGCTCCGCTTGATTGATAATGGAGATCAGAGAACGCATCTCCGGGGCACCGGCACGAACGGCCAGGTTTTGCAAGGCTTCAGACCGTGGGATGCCCATCTGGGTCTCCAGAGTGGCGATCTGAAAGTCCTCGCTGATCACCGGGTGGACGTTCTTCAATTCATCACCGACACGCTGAAGGGCGGCATCAAGCCCCAGCCCGGACTCCACCGTAATCACCAGCAAGTCCAGCGAATCGGGCAAACCATCGCGGATCTTCTCGATACGCTTGGCAGCGGCGGAACCAAGCCAGAAGTTGGGGGCCATAAAACCCAGACCGGCGGAGAAAACGAACACCCCGAACAACTTCTGTATCTCATAACCCTGCGAAAACCCGTAGACCAACGCGATAAGAGCTGCCCCGGCTGCGAAAATTGTCTTGCTGGCCAGGAAAAGTGTAGGAGCGTTGTCTCGGCGAAATCCGGCATTGGATAGCTTGATGCGCAGCTTGGACATCTCCTCGGCGTTTTTGGGCATCACCGGGCGCATGGCAATGGGGGCGACCCTCTTGACCATCTTCTTCGCCACCGAGTCCCTGGCCTGCTTGCGAAGTTCCTCGGTGGCTTCGCGAGGCGATTTGCCCTCAGCCATGCGACGGCGAATAATCGCCTTCTCATCCTGAGAACGGTTGGGGAGCAGCGCGTAGATGATCAAGCTGACGCTGATGACAACCAGACCGGCTATTGCATAGTACAACATGGTGGGATACCCCCTTGTCGCTCTTTAGAGAAAAGCTGAAAGCTGATAGCTTTTTACACCTTGATGTTGACGATCCAGCGGATCATCGCCATCCCTACCATCTGCATCCCAATTGCGATACACAGCATCAACTTGCCCCGCGGGTCGGTCAGCAGCACCATGGCGTATTCGCGATTGAGCACGAATGATGCACCGAACACCACGACGGGCAGGAGAAACAACACCCAGCCGGACAAACGCCCCTCGGCTGTCAACCCCGACACCAGCCCGAACAGCTCTATCCGCTGTTGGATCACACCCCCGATCTTGTCGAGCACCTCAGCCAGGTCGCCTCCGGTCTGCCTCTGGATCAGCACCGCGGTGACAAAGAAACGCACATCCAGCGAGTCCAACCGGTCTGCCATGGACAATAGGGCGTCCTCGATCTTGATCCCCAGGTTTTGCTCATGAAAGACCCTGCCGAACTCGGTGCTGATGGGGTCGGGCATCTGTTCGTGAATGAGCTGGATGGCGGAGGCCAACCCGTGCCCGGCACGCAGTGCCTGCCCCATCATGGCGAAAACGTCGGGAAGTTGGTTGGTGAGCTTGGACAACCGACGCTTGCGACGAAACTTCAAATAAAAGATCGGACCCAGCAGAATCGCCACAGCAGCCCCAACAGCCGAGACCGCACTGAATCCCAGGATCGTCAGCCCCAAAGACGCGATCAGAGCCCCCACACCCAGGTTGAGCGTCATCCGCGAAGCGCTCCAATCGAGATTGGCCTGATCCAGCAAGCTCTGCAACTTGGGAACGAAGCTCAGCTTACCGATCAGGTTGCCGAACAACTCCTCGCTTCGATCCCGGTTCAGCGTTTTCTTCAGAATCGACTCGGCTTCCTTGGAAGTCTTATCGCGCCGGTTCCCCTTGAGCCGGTCCATCAGCTTGCGTCGGCTGATCTTGCGGGAGTCATCCACCGCCTGGTAGACGCCAAAAGCCAGCAAAACCGAACCAATGATCGGGAACACGATGAACATTATCGTTGTCAGATCAGACGTCATGGCAAGCAATCCAAACATGGCTGGAGCGTCCTTAGCTTTCAGCTATCAGCTATCAGCCGTCAGCTATCAGCCGTCAGCTTTCAGCTTTCAGTTGTCGGCGATCCTCTCCGGCTGATAGCTGAAAGCTGATAGCTGACAGCTTCCTCTCCTACACATCGTCGGTCATCAGCACTTGTCGCTCGAATAGCCCCGGGTCCACACTGGCGCCGGCGGCTTTTAGGCGATCGAGGAATCCCGGTCGGATGCCGGTGGCCACAAACTTGCCGTAGGCTTTTCCGGACTCACTGACACCCTCCTGCTCAAACGAAAAAATGTCCTGCATGGTGATGATGTCGCCCTCCATGCCCTGGACTTCGGTAACGGTGGTGATTTTTCGCGGTCCTCCAGTGAGTCGCTGAGCCTGAACGATCAGATTCACCGCCGAGGCGAACTGGGTGCGGATGGCTTTTATCGGAAGCTCGAAACCCGCCATCATCACCATGGTCTCGACACGCTGGACCGCATCGCGTGTGCTGTTGGCGTGCACGGTGGTGAGTGACCCGTCGTGCCCGGTATTCATGGCCTGCAACATGTCCAGGGTCTCCGGTCCTCGGCACTCGCCCACCACAATGCGGTCCGGGCGCATACGCAAGCTGTTCATTAACAGGTCGCGAATGCTGATCCGCCCCTTGCCCTCAATGTTCGCCGGACGGGTCTCCAGGCGGACGATGTGCGGCTGACGGAGTTTAAGCTCCGCCGCGTCCTCGATGGTCACGATGCGCTCGTCGTGGGGAATGAAGCTCGATAGATTGTTGAGCAACGTGGTCTTGCCCGAACCAGTGCCCCCAACAATCATGATGTTTAACCGCCCGAGGACGCAGGCGTTGAGGAACTCGACCATCTCCGGCGTGCACGATTTGAAGTTGACGTAATCATCCCAGGTGATCGGGTCAGCCCCGAACCTGCGGATCGACACGCTGGCGCCGTCAATGGCCAGCGGGGGGATCACCGCGTTGACACGCGATCCGTCCGCCAGGCGGGCGTCCACCAGCGGGCAGGTTTCGTCACACCGTCGCCCGACGGCTGATACGATCTTGTCGATGACGTGCATCAGGTGGGCGTTGTCCCGAAAGCACACCTCAGTTTTTTCCAGGCATCCGTGGCGTTCCACATACACCTTGGCCGGCCCGTTGATGAGGATGTCACTGATCGACGGATCACCGAGCAGCACTTCCAACGGACCCAATCCGAAAGTCTCATCGAGGATTTCGGCGATGAGCCTTTGGCGTTCGTTGAAGTTCAGCAGTGTGTTCTCCTGCTCGGACAATAACGTTACCACCTCGCGGACCTGCTCTCGGAGGGATTCTTCGTCCCCGCTCATCCGTGTCAGATCGAGCTGTTCGACCAGCTTGCGGTGGATGCGGGTTTTCAGTTTGTTGAACTGGTCCACCTTCTCGTGGGTGGCTTTGGCGGCGCGTTTGGCGGCAGCCTGGTTTTTCTGCTCCACAGCCGGTGCACCCTCTTTGTTGGGTGCGGGTGGAAGCTTGACAGGCGTGGTCCGTTTTCCGAACACCAATATGCCCTCCTAGGGTTCGCTGAAAATCTTGCTGAACAGGCTGCGGCTTTTCCTGGCTCCCTCTTGGCCATCTCTATCATCGGTCTCGGACGACGGGTTGTGCAGTCGCTCGGCAAGATCAGCCACCGCCAGGCGCACCTTGCTCTTCTCTGCTCCCATAATCAGCGGTTCCCCCATATTCGCCGCGTTGCTCATGGTTGCCCAATCGTCCGGTATGTTGGCAAAGACCTCGATTCCCAGGGTGGCTTCGACGTCTTCGATGGAAAGGCTTCCGGAGTCGCCTCCCACGCGGTTGCAGATCACGTGGGTGCGTTCGAGGTTGTAGCCGGCTTCGCGCATGCCATCGAGCATCCGCCGCGCACTCCGCACGCAGGGGACCAGCAGTTGGATAACCAGCAGGTTTACGTCCGCCAGATCGAAAACCGCCTTGGCACCGATGTCAAAGCGGCTGGGGCCGTCAACTACCACATACTCGTTGATACCGGTCAGCCCGGTCAGTACGCCCACACAGTGGGCTGCGGTGATGTTGTCCGCCTCGGCGAAATTCGTGGGGCGGCACAAGACCTTCACGCCGGTCGAGTGCTTGACCAGTGCCCGCTCGATCATCTGCACCTCGAGCTGCTCCGGTGTTTCGCACAGGTCGGCGATGGTGTAAGTCGGTTCCACATCCAGCAGGGTGCCCACCTGCCCGAAGCGATAGTCCAGATCAACCACCGTCACCTTCCCGGCGACAATGGAGGCCAACTCCACTGCCAGGTTGATAGACAGCGAGGTTGCCCCCACGCCTCCGGCACTGCCGATCACGGTGATCAGTTTGCCTTGAATGGGGCGATCGGCTCTATCCCGAGTCACTCTCTCCAGGGCGTCGTTGAGTTCTTGCGAATCGAGCGGTTTGGTCAGGAACTCTTTAATGCCCATCCGCATGGCGGACAGGATCAGTTGGCCGTCAGTGCATTCGGAGATCGCGATGACGGTGATGTCCGAGTTGGAGCGGGCCACCTCGCCCGCCATGCTCAGCACCACCTGGGGATCGGGGTCCAGATGCACGACGAGTACGTCGGAGGCGATCTGTTGGGTCACCTGCGGGAGCAGAACCGGCTCATCAACCTCCGCGACAATCTTCACCCCATCTAATGCCAACAGGGCGGAGCGCAAGCTGATTGCTTCCGACTCGTCTGAGTTGAATAGAACGACACGAACACCGCGTCCCATAAGGCGACCCCCGGATCATCACCGATTCCTCAGCAGGCATATCGGTAATTCAATGCGGGCGGTCCGGCAGGAATTGGGAGGCGGGTGGATCCCACCAAGCAGAGGAGTCCAAAGTCCAAAGCCAGAAACCAACGGAACTTTGGACCTTGGACCAGGGACTTTGGACTTATTAGCAAAACCCGCCCTACCGTTGCGTGAGGTTTTTTACCGCAGACCACAACCCTCAACGGAAATCCTTGTACGTTGATTCTCCCCAAGGCCCATGCAGGGACAGCTTTTCCGGTTCAGTCTGCTGTGACACCGGGAACATGGCGGCGGAGTTGCCCTCGAACGGATCACCCTCGATCAGGCCCAGCGTGTACAGTTGCCAGTCGTTTGGAGAGCTGAGGTGCTGCCCCGGAACCGCCGGGACCTGGTCCGGATTGAGCGGTGCAATGATCTCCGGTGTCACCAGGATGACCATCTCAGTGAGATTCCTGTGGTATTCCACCGAGCGGAATAACGCCCCCAATATCGGAACATCCCCAATTCCCGGTATGCGGCTGACTACCCCTCGAATCTCCTCGTTGAGCAAGCCGGCAATGGCAATGGTTTGGCCGTTGCCGATTTCCACGACGGTGTGGGTTTTTCGCTGGGTAAGCCCGGGAACCACGGTCCCCCCGATCTGCACGGCGCTGGAGAAGTCCAGGGCGCTGATTTCCGGTTCCACTCGCAGGCGGATCGTCTGGTTCGGCAGGACCACCGGGGTAAAGTTCAGGCGAACGCCGAACTCGCGGAACTCGATGGTAATGTTTTGCTCCTGGGGGACAGGATATGGGAACTCACCACCTGCCAGGAAGGTGGCAGTTTCGCCGCTGATGGCTACCAGGTTGGGTTCCGCCAACACGCGCATCAGCGAGTTTTCCGCCATGGCCCGCAAAAACACCTGCATCTGAACTCGTGGGAAGCCCAGAGACAGCGTCGAGGCTGGTGATAGTGGAATCCCCGCCGACCCGGTCAGAAACGGAATGTCCTGTAATACGTTCACGTTGCCGGCTGCCCCGATGTCGATCGGGTTGATTCCCCCGAGTTGGTTGATCACGAAGGCATCGCGGAAGGCGTCACCAGCCAGAAAACCGTTAATGCCCAACTCGCGGGTGGCCCGGCGGTTTACTTCCGCCACCGTGCAACGCAACAGGACCTGCTGTTCGCCCATCACCTCCAGATGGTTCTGCACTATGCCCCCCCCACGCCCGTCCCCGTGGGTCATGAAGAGTTCCGCCACGTGGAGCATGCGTTCGGCGGCGGTGGCACTGCTCACACTGCCCGTGAGAATGATGTTGCCGTGAATGGGCGTGATCCGCACCTCCGAGCGAGGGTCGATCTTTAGCAAGGCAGCCGACAAAGCCTCCAGGTCGAGTTCGACGGCAACCTCGAAGACGTGTTGGCTGCCGTCTGCGGACCAGGCGATGACCTGGGTCTCGCCGTAGGTCGCCCCGGAGATCATGAACTGGGTCGGCTTGATGGACTGCACGATGACGATTTCCGCCGAGACCGCCTGAACCGCAGTCACCGGATGCGACATCTCGATCAGGACGCTCCGATTTCGCGGGATGACGATTCGTTCGGTATCGGACTGCATGTCCGTGATGGTGGCGGTGAAGGGTGTGGCCCCGATAGGTGGTGACTTGGCACCCTCCTCCTCCGCCCGCGCCGCCGGGCTGGATACATTCATTGGCCCGGTTATCAATAGCGCCAAAACGGCAAGACCCACGCGCTGTTGGATGGCCCCGATCCTTCGGGGCACTAGCGTCTGCTCATCCCTGAATGTGTGAGACATTATTCACCTGTCTCCTTAAAGCTTTCTTTCTCGTCTTCCTGGTTCGCCGGCGAATCGCGGCGTGCTCCTCGCCGTCGGGCGGTGCGATCCCGGTCGGTAAATGGGCTTCGCTCCTGGACCCCGCCGGCCTGACGCTCACCAGCCCCAAAACGCATCGAGGAGCTGTCGCCGGTGGTTCGCCCTTTGGACACCTCGACAACCTCCATTGATTTGGCATTTTTATAGGTGACGCGGATAACCTGCCCTGCCGAACCCGCCCCCAAAGGCCCATTGATCACCGTGGTGGTGAACGGCGGATTCTCCGGTTGGGCTTCGGGCATCATGATCGACGCAACACCGCTGGGGAAGGTGGGCGTCGGTGATTTGCCCCCCAAAGCCAACATGGAGGGTTTGGGCATCTGCGAAGTATCGAGTTGCGGCTCCTCGTCGGGCTTGGCGCCGAGCAGCTCGCGCTCCAGGGCATTGCTCTCGGCGGTGATCAACTCATCCTCGCTACCGCGCATCGCCAGGGTGACCTTGCCCTTGGTCTGGGCCAGATGCAATTTGGGCACGTCTTCGGCTTTGATCAGCAGGGTCACGGATTTGGCTGGTTTGGAGCCGGCTTTGGACTCTTCGCTGGGGTCACCGCGTAGTTGCCCCACGGTGGCGATCTGGATGTTTTGCAGGATCACCCGGCTCATCGTCTCACGTTTGCGCCCTTGCATGACGTCCATCACCACCAGAACGTCAACAAACGAATTGGGCAACAACTGGTAGGCCACCCCGGTCACCTCGTCGATCTTGACCGAGACCGCCCGATAGCCCTCGGGAATTTTGACCCCCAACCCCGGAATCGTGCCCTTCGGAGCCAGCAGAGCGGGGCTTATCGGGGTGCCCGCAACGATCGTTTTGCTGGTCACCCGCCCGACAACATCCTCAATCTTATTGAAGGCGTTGGGCGGCAGTAGGGGGGTATCCAACGTCTTTTTGACCACCACCGCGTCGGGCATGATTTCCATGGTGGCGCCGACATCCACGGTAGTCACCACCACCTCGATCTCCGGACCGGTTTTTTGCCCCCCCTGGGCCTTCTGCACCGCATCCACTCCCAGCTTAAGGGCTGCCAGCCCGACCACCAGCCCCAACACCAGAGGAATAACCGCCTTGCTTTTCATGATAAACCTCGCGCCGCAATGCTGTCGTTCAGTTTCGTTGTGCGGTTGAGCCCGCCCATCCGGTTCTCACACTTATGACCATTGGGGACAAGCCCTGATCCCCGGCACTTGCCTGCCCCCTGTATGTTGCTTGTGCTTGTATCGGACCAGAGTGGATGCGGATTTAGTTTTCGCTTCATATCTGTTACCGATAATAGTCATGCGCCCGTTCTCGGCACAGTGGCGAGAGAGCGTAGGGTGGGTGGAACCTCGCGGAGCGAGGTGGAACCCACCATTCGGTTGCAGGGCGGGTTCCACCCGCCTTCACGGCAAGACACAGCCAATCAGTAGGGGCCTGGGTGGCCCATGGCTTTAGCCGTGGGGGACACGAATCGCGTGGAATATTCGCGTCCCCCACCGCTAAAGCGGTGGGCCACCCAGTTGTAGGGCGGGTTCCACCCGCCTTCGCGGCAAGACACCGCCAATCAGTAGGGGCCTGGGTGGCCCATGGCTTTAGCCGTGGGGGACACGAATCGCGTGAAGTATTCGCGTCCCCCACCGCTAAAGTGGTGGGCCACCCAGGTGTCGGTGATCCATCGAAGCTCTCTCGCCGAAAACGGCTGTCAAGCATCGTCCGGTGGCGTCCAGCCCTCCTTGCGCATGGTGCACACTCCCTTGAGGTCGTTGTCCCGAGGCCCGAAAAAACCGGTCAGCGACACACTACTGTACGGCACGCTGACTTCGATCGTGTAGCTTTCGATCTCGTTTTGCTCGGCATCGGTGTCCGAGATGGAGACCGAGTAATCAGTGACCCCGGCGGCATCCATCACCTTGGCCACCCTTTGCTCGATCTGCTCCTCGTCGGCAGTGGTTTGCAGCACCGCCACGCGGCAACCCTCCCGGGCTGCGTTTGTGAGGGTCTGCTGCACCAGGAATATATAGCCGTATTCCACGATTCCGAACACCATTGTAGCCAGCAGGGGACAGATCACGGCAAACTCGACAGCCACCGCTCCGCGTGCCTTGCGGTGTCGCCGATAACGCGATAGGACATCTCTAACTCTCATGTTACAACACCCACCAATGGAAAACTTGGCCGCCGAGCACGATCAAGGAGCCGATGGTCAGCGGAACTCCGTAGGGAAGCAGTTGGGACCCTCCCGCGGCGAAGCTCTTAGCTGATCCGAACTCTCCAAAGGCCGTGTCGCGGCTCTGCATTTTGACCATCAACACGCCCAGGTTGGCGCAGGCGTTTTGCAGTCGCCCGGAGTAGACGATCATCACCATCGCGATGATCCCCCCCAACACTCCACCGACGGCAAAGGCCACCAGCGTCATCCAAGGCCCGAACCAAACCCCGATCGCTGCCATGAGCTTGACGTCACCGGCCCCCATGCCGTGCATGGTCCAGGGGATGATAAGCACGCCGAAGCCCACCAGCATCCCCAACAGACCGGAGGTCACGCCCCCGAAACCGTGAAAATAGGCCTGGACCACCAGGCCGACGACCACTAACGTGGCGTTTAGCCAGTTAGGGACCCGGCGTTGTGAATAATCAATCCACGACGCCCACAGGATCCCGGGTACCAAGATGGTGCAGGTCACTACCCAAAACGGGTCCATGAATCTGCTCCTTTGCATCAATAAGGAAGCTGTTGTAATCCCGAACACACCGCCGGATGCCGATGCGGGAAAATCAGGTGCCGGGCCACACCCGCGATGGGCATGGCCCGGACACCTCTATCCCTCAACCGGGCCCCTCTCTCTCCGGCCACCCCTTAGGCCCCGCCGGATCACGCCCGCTGCCGGCTGCGGCGTGCGGGCCCCCCGGTTGTCTGGCACCTCTGAGTCACCGCTTTACTAAGTCAGCGCGGTATCGACCTTTCCGAACTGCGTGTTCGCCTTGGTGCCGATAGTCGTGACAGTGGCGATGCAGACCACAATAATCAATGCCAGCATGACGGCATACTCAGTTGCGGTCGGGCCATCCTCGGACTTGAGAAAACTCTTCACGCGATTCAACATAACAAAACTCCCTCTAGGTTTGCGAGGCCCATCGAGCCTCTGCGGAATCGTTTCGCACCGTGACCCATCCGTTAGCCAGGCACACATTCTTTACGACTCGAACCTCCGAGGGGCACGAGCAATCCACCGGCCTATCCGTCTGCCGGCCATCCCTCGCCCTTGCGAGTGGGCTGCGCTCGGTGAATCTGGTTGAATCGAATCATTCAACCCCGTTGTTTTCCGCCGCCGCTTATCGAACCTTGGCGGCATCCCCCTGCTTGCGTCGCTCGTTTTAATTTTCTTCAGCAATGATGCGTCAAGCGACACTTTCTATGTACGAAACAAACCACACCCAAGCAAACAAAACCACCAAAAAACCTCCACAATCCAAAACCGCCGATAGTAGGGCGGCTGGAACCTCGCGGAGCGAGGTGGAA
>JAGLWJ010000530.1 GCA_023133475.1 Phycisphaerae bacterium
GGGCCTAGCGCGACCCGTCGAAACGAGAAACTGTCTCGCCGAAAACGGCATTAGCGCTGTCATACTAGCCTCGAAAAATTGCCCGTCGGCTGCCTGCCGGCGGTTTGTAATGTATCTTTAGACTGGAGTACTTTCGCCCAGGTGGTCTCGTCCGGATTCAAGACGTTGGCCCGAATATCTTCCGTGGGATATTGGTCTGCCGTCGCCTCCCGGTCGATACAAAAGATGTTGAGGATCGTGCCATGCAGTTCTACACACTGGCGGTGACCGGGGCGGAACGGATCGAAGCTATCCATTCCGAGTTCGCCGGCCGTAACACATCGGACCTAATGAATGTTCTGATCTGGCTGGGCGTGGCACTCATCCTGTTGTTTGCCTTGTTGGTCACCATTAACTACGTGCAGCAGCGTATTCAGCAAGAAAAAGAAGCCCAACATCGTGCACAGATGAAAGCCAAGATGAAACAGGCCCAGTCTCCCTTGCGGTACTGACAGGCATGGTGTGGCGGGTGAAACCCGCCCTACAGTATGGCGTGGCGGGTGGAACCCGCCCTATAACAACTATCTGCCAACACCACCTTCAAAGGAAAGCCGATCCAACTTGATTACCTCGCCCGCGCAAACACCTTCCGCAAAGCCGAGACTCAGCCAATACACCATCCCGGCCCACTTGCCCTCGCACGCCCCAGCCAGATCAACAGTGTACTCGTGAAACTCCCCGTCGGGGGTCACCGCGAAGCTGATCAGGGATTGAGCAGACAGCGTCGGGTCCTGTTCGGTGGCGAATCGGACCTCAATCCTGCTGGTGTGCTCGGTGGACAGGCGGAGTTTCAGGATCGGCAGCTTGTCGGCTGATAATTTCAACCGCGGCAGTACGATATGGGGTTTCCCAAAAGTGCTCTGGATGCGCAACAGCACCGCACCGTCCACCGAGACCGGCGGCAAAATCTCGTTGTGGCATACGATGCTGCTGTCGGCGTCGGTGAAATCAAAACGCACCGGCGAATCATCGACACCAGCAGACGTCAGCGTCACGTGGAGTTGTTGGCTTTTGCCATTGTCGGGGCACATCCGCACCAGCCATGTGCCGGAACCACGGTCGTAATGAAACTCGCCCGGGGCGGCAACGGAGGGTTGAGCAGTCATATGCTCCCGCGTTACGGTCTCCTCCGAGGGGTGCGCCGTAAGCCCCTCACCGGAGAGGACATGCGTGCAGACTACTCGCTCGATTGCCGAGGTTAGCCCGTGGAAACGCACCAGCGGTGCCCGCTTCGGTGGAACATAGGAGCCTTCCGGTTCCAGCATGGTGAAATGCACCGTATCACCATCAACACGGCATTGAAACCGCGTTCGACGGAACTCACCTTTCCGATAAGACAGGCTTTGCCCGTCGTCCTCATAAAGCCATCCCACCGAATCGCCGAATGGCCAAACGTCCAGGATGAGCGGTTCGTCCGGGGCATGTGTCGTGCTTTGGACGGGGCTTTGCATCGGGATGATGGCTCCAGCCCGGACGAACATCGGCAGAGTTTTCAAATCCACGTCGAGCTTCACCCATTGCCCGCCACCGTGGATCAGGCCGGTGTGGAGATCGAACCATGCACCGGGTGGAAGCGGGCGGGTTGCCTCGCGTGCGTCAGGCCAGTCGATGGGAATTACGTACACGTCCGGGCCTAGCATGAAGGAGACGTTGAAGTGCCAACCCCGCACCTCGGGAAACTCCATCCACGGCGGGCGTATGATCGGCAGGCCGGTGCGGGTGGATTCCTCGAACAGCGTATACAGATACGGCATCATGGCGTAGCGACGTTCGAGGGACTGCCGAGCGATCTCCTCTACCTCAGGCCCAAAAGACCACGGTTCCTGATTCGGGCTGGACCATCCGGTGTGCGTTCGGCAGAACGGCAAGAGGCTGCCCACCTGAATCCAGCGGGCATAAAGCTGCGGCGTCGCCCCCACGACAAAGCCCCCGATGTCAGGCCCCACAAAGGGCATGCCCGAGACTCCCAGGTTGAGCACCATGGGAATACTCATACGCAGGTGCCCCCAGGTGCTGATGTTGTCGCCGGTCCAGGATGCCCCGTACCGTTGGCCTCCGGCGTAGGCGGCGCGAGTGATAACGAAAGGCCGACGGTCTGGTCGGGCTTGTTCCAGCCCGGCAAAGGTGGCTCGGGCCATCTGCATCCCGTAGATGTTGTGACAGGCCCGGTGCGAGGCGGGCTCCCCCTCGTTGTCATGCCGCAGGTTCAGCGGGACGGTCTTGTTGGGGCCGTCGAAGTCGGACGGTTCGTTCATGTCGTTCCAAATACCGTCGATACCACACGAATCGAGGAACGGCGGATACAAGCTCGACCACCACCGGCGCACCTGCGGATTGGTGAAGTCAGGGAAAACCGCCGGCCCAGGCCAGACACGCCCGACGTAAGTCTCACCGTCGGGCTTGGTGAGCCAGGCACTTCGTTTCGTGCCCTCATCGTAAACGAAGTAACCCGGGTCCTGCTTGATTCCGGGATCGATGATGGCCACCGTGTGAAACCCCATCTCGTGCAGATCACCCATCAGCTTCTTCGGGTCGGGGAAGTGCTTGGGGTTCCAGGTGAAGCACCGGTATCCGTCCATGTAATCGATGTCGAAGTAGATCACATCGCAGGGGATTCTCTTTTGCCGGAAGGTCGAGGCGACCTCGCGGACGTGGGCTTCGGGACAGTAGCTGTATCGGGACTGGTGGTATCCTAACGCCCATTTTGGCGGTAGTTCCATTCTGCCGGTCAGGGCGGTATAGCGGCGGACGACGTCTTTCGGGTCTGGGCCGGCGATGACGTAGTAGTTCAACTCGCCGCCCTCAGCCCCAAAGCTGAGGATGCCACGGTCTCGTTGGCCAAAATCGAACGAACTCCGCCACGGGTTGTCAAAGAAAACACCGTGAAACCGCCCGTTGCGGGCACAAATGAAAAAAGGCACCGATTTGTATATGGGGTCTTCCGCCAGCCCGTAAGCGCATTCATCCGTGTTCCACATGGTCCACGCCCTGCCACGCTTATTCAATGCCCCCGTCTTTTCTCCGAGCCCGTAGATAGCGACCTTGTCCGGCAACTGTTGCCATACGCGCACCGCCGCCATGGATGATTCCGACGTGCATCCCCACGCCATGCCCCGAGCCGGATCATCAACGACCAGAGCCTCGCCGCCGGCGCCCAGAATCTTCAGCCGGCATGGGTCACGTTGCACGACGACCTCCAGTGCCCCGGTGGATACCTGGATATAGGCAGGGGCTTCTTGCAGCCTGGAGAACTTGCCCTTGGGCGTGGAATCGAGTACCGCCCAAGAGAAGTCCCGACCGAACCGCCCCTCGGGAGCAAGCCGAACACGAATAACATGCTCGCTCACCGCCTCGATGCGAACGGTTGCGGAACCGCACTCGAGCGTCAACACCGCATCATCGAGATCGTATGCGGCAACAGCCTCCAGATGGTTCCACTGTGCACTTGCCGGCGAGCCCCAGGCAAGCAAAACCGCCAGCAAGAGAACTCGACGAATGGCAGAAATAGACATGGCAGGTTCCTTAAGGCTAGTGCCCCGTTACACCTCGAATGATGGATACAGCTTCTTCAGCCGTATCCGCGCATCACCCATCGTGAATCACCATTATACTTTGGATTTTGCTGCAAGCTAATGCGATCGGATGGGTTCGTTAGCGCTGGAGGCCCAAGCATTTGAGGCTAGATATTCAGTAAACTCGTATGCGTAATAGCATGGGGTTTGTGGGGGCAGGCTTGCGCTAGGCCCGGCATTCATGCCGGGTATTGGAGTGGTTGCTTTTGCCCCCCCGTTCCTCCCCGCCGCCTTCGGCGGCGGGGAGGAACGGGGGGGATTCTTCGTTCGGCCTTCTTACCCGGCATAAATGCCGGGCCTAGCGCAAGCGGCGGGTAGAACCCGCTCTACCCTTGCTGCCTGTTGCCTCTTGCCTTTCCCCATCACGGGTTTACTGAATGTATACGTTTGAGGAACTCGGCTTCGCCTACCGTTTCAATGCCCAGTTTCCGGGCTTTGGCCAACTTTGAGCCGGCAGCGGTTCCGTAGACCACCAGATCGGTTTTTTTGCTGACCGAACCGGTCGGTTTTCCGCCGAGCTGTTTTATGAGGTTCTCTGCCTCCTTGCGACTGAAGCTCTCCAGTGATCCGGTGACCACCACGGTTTTGCCCACCAGCAGCCCGGATTCGGCAACAGACTTCTTCGGCTGAGACATGTTGACGTGAGCCGATTGGAGACGTTCGAGGATGTCGCGGTTTTCCTCTTGAGCAAACCAGTTGCGAATGCTTCGAGCCACCTCAGGCCCCACCCCCTCGACCTCCACCAACTCGTCTTCTGTTTTAGTGCTCAGTGTATCCATGGAGCCGAAGGCGTCGGCAAGCAGCTCGGCGGTAGCCGACCCGACCAGGCGTATGTTCAACGCTGCCAACAGGCGTGAGAGGGGTTGCTGTCGGCTGGCCTGGATGGCGGACAGGAGGTTGTCTACGCTTTTGGCGCCCATCCGTTCCAACTCGAGCAACTTGTCGCGTTTGTCAGCCAGAAGGTAAATGTCAGCCACATCACCCAACAAACCACCCTCGACCAGTTGAGCGACCAGAGCCTGGCCTATCCCCTCGATGCCCATCTGGTCTCGCCCGCAGAAGTATTCGAGACGCTCCTTAAGCTGAGCCTGACACCGCGGGTTCACACAGCGGATGTAAACTCCACCTTCGTCCTGCTCGATGCGCCCGCCGCACGACGGGCACTGTGTGGGAGGGGTGATAGGGGTGGTTTCCGGTGGGCGCCTGTCAACCACCACGCGAACAACCTGCGGGATGATCTCACCGGCTTTCTCCACCACCACTGTGTCACCCACGCGAACGCCCAGCCGGCGGACCTGGTCGAAATTGTGCAGCGAGGCGTGGCGCACAGTGGTCCCCGCCAACTGAACCGGCTCCATGACCGCCCGGGGTGTGATGGTGCCCAACTTGCCCACCTGGAACTCGACCTTCAGGAGTATACTCTCTGCCTGTTCGGCGGCGAACTTGAACGCGATGCACCAGCGTGGGTAACGACTGGTGGAGCCCAGGATGTCTCGCTGGGCGAATGAATCGATCTTGAGCACCAGCCCGTCCGTCTCGTAAGGCAACTCCTTGCGGCGGGATTCCCAGCTTTGGCAATGGGCGATGGCTTCGTCGATGGTGCTCACCGCAAGGCGGTATGGGCTGACCGGGATACCCCAATCGCAAAACCGCTCGAAGAGCAGCGTATGCGTCTTTGCCGATGACGGCTCGACCCGCCCGAACCCGTGAGCCACAAACCCCAACCGCCGATCCGCCAGCTTGCCCGGATCAAGCTGTTTGAGTGACCCGGCGGTGGCGTTTCGCGGGTTGGCGAATGTGGCTTCGCCGGCGGCTTCACGGGCGGCGTTGAACCGGAGAAAGTCGTCCCAAGGCCAATAGACTTCACCACGAACCTCCAGCACCGCAGGCCAATCGTCGCCCACCAGACGTAGCGGCACAGGCTTGATGGTCCGAACGTTGTGGGTGACCACGTCCCCGGCAACCCCATCACCGCGGGTGGCAGCCGTGGACAACACGCCATCCTCGTACAGCAGCGAGACCGCCACTCCGTCCACCTTGGGGTCGATCACATAGCGATAGTCGTCGGTGCCCAGGGTTTTGCGGACGCGGGCATCAAACTCGCGAAGCTGCTCATCGTCATAGGTGTTGTCGATCGAGAGCATGGGCACGGCGTGCCGAACGTGCTCGAAGCCGGCGATCGGCTGACCACCCACGCGCTGGGTCGGCGAATCCGGCGTGACCAGCTCGGGGTGATCCGCTTCGAGGCCCTGCAACTTTTTGAATAGGGCATCGTACTTGGCATCGGGGATGAGCGGTGCCGCCAGCACATAGTAGTGATGGTCATGCCGCCGGATTTCCGCACAGAGGTCTTCGATACGCTTGGCCGCCTTTGTTCTCATGGGGGTATTATATACTACTAACCACGAGAACGAGAATCCGATCAGTGCCGCTCCCTTACGGTCGCGGTAAGGATTGCTGGGTGGCCCATCGCTTTAGCGGTGGGGGACACGAAATCAGCCGCACCACAGAGCATGGTCACACCCAAGTCACGGCGAAGTGTTCTTGACGGTCCGGCAGAAGATGGAGACCACGTTATCAGCCGGTGAAGCAGAAGCGGGCTCTGCCGGGGAGCATTCCCCCCATGCCTAAAAAAACCCTTGCCGAAGGCAAGGATTGTCGTTTAACCGACGAGGGCATTTGTCCAATTCACGCTGAACCAGTACAGTTAGGTTCCACTTCAGCCCACGCAGAGCAATCCATGCGCCTAACAATATTGCCCCCCCCCCATAAATTTCCTCTCTTTCCCTTGACGCTTTTACCAACTGGTGCCATAATAATTCCAGTGGCGCTTTTTGCCGAGCGGAATGTTTCTCCTTGCTTCGATCGGCGGGGGAGGAATGAAGTGTGAACCTGCTTCTGAGTGTGGAATGCCTGGTTGTTTGGGTGGGAGTGGGTAAGGGTAGCCACCTTAATGGGTTCTCATGTTATCGCTATGTGGATGTGCGGTTTTTTCATGGGTCATCTTTCTGTTGTGTTGGTCTTCGAGGGTCTTAGGAGTACAAGTTATGAAGGCACAAGTACTGGTTCTCGCTGGAATCGTTGCAATCAGTGGGGTTGTCGTCGGCATCGGGATTGCCGCAACCCAATCTCAGTCCTACATGCCATCAGTTGAGTTTACCACTCAGGCAGCAACGAATCTGGAAAATGTTGCTCCCCTTCCACAGATCCTGGTTAGGACAAGTGAACCGCACCCGGTTTCCGCACCTGGCGGGAGGGATATGCGCTTGGGACAGGTCCTACAAGGCGATGCTCGGCCAGTCATGCCGAGATCGGCTTCATCCATCAGCAATGATTTCGAGGTGCGGGTTGGTGAAATCAGCCCGCTGAAACAGGACACGGCTACGGCAGCGCCTGACGCTCGAGACGGCGAGTCCGCCGGAAAGAACTTCGAGGTGCGGGTTGGTGAAATCAGCCCGCTGAAACAGGACGCGGCTACGGCAGCGCCTGCCGCTCAAGACGGCGAGTCCGCCGGAAAAAACTTCAAGGTGCAGGTTGGTGAAATCAGCCCGCTGAAACAGGATGCGGCTACGGCAGCGTCTGCCGTTCGAGACGGCGAGTCCGCCGCAAAGAACTTCAAGGTGCAGGTTGGTGAAATCAGCCCGCTGAAACAGGACGCGGCTACGGCAGCATCTGCTGTTCGAGACGGCGAGTCCGCCGGAAAGAACTTCAAGGTGCAGGTTGGTGAAATCAGCCCGCTGAAACAGGACGCGGCTGCGGCAGCGCCTACCGCTCAAGACGGCGAGTCCGCCGGAAAGAACTTCGAGGTGCGGGTTGGTGAAATAAGGCGTTTGTGGGAGAAGGATTTTGCAGCCTCACCGCCTACTGAATCTGCAGAAGGTGAGTTAGATGCAGAGTTCACTCGCACCGAGGGGGGATCTGTGCAACCTTCAACTTCTGTTCCCGTACGCTTCCATAGAGTGGAACTGGGTGAACCCCAACCACTCGATAACGAACGGAAAAAACACAACGATGAAAACTCCAGGGCTTACTATGACATCGGGATTACCGACATCCTTACCCCGAACCCCTTAGCTGCATTGGTGAGTACCGATGTTACCATCGAGGTAACTAACTATGGGGACCAGAACTCGCCCACGTTCAGTGTTCTGATCTATGTCGATGGAGATTACGTCGGAAATTTCGCGATGTCCATGCCGGCATATAGCTACGGCTACGCCACGATCACTTTCGGCGGCGGGTTTTCAGCCGGAAATCACTGTTTGGGGTTTTACGCAAACATATCTGACCCGGACATGTCCGACAACTACCGGGAAGAGTGTTTCACCTGGACCGGCTTCGTGGACATCGAGATCACTTCGGTCTCCCAGCCGACCAGCCTCAATGCTCTGGAAGACACCGACGTCACCGTGCGAATCACGAACATCGGAACGGCGG
>JAGLWJ010000531.1 GCA_023133475.1 Phycisphaerae bacterium
CCTACCTCTACAGTGAGGTGGCCAACGCCTCCGATGGCGTGATCCGCGCCGCGGAGAACAACGGGGTCACCACCAGCCGGCTGCAGGTCTACGACCACATCACCAACGCAGGCCTGGCGGAAGCCAACGGCGGGAACCTCTGGTTCATGGGTGGTTCGTCGGTGACCAACAGTGGCGTGCTCCAGGCGGTCAACGGGAACGAGATTCGATTCCAGAGCGGCGCGACCGTTACCGATGCCGGAGGAGGCATACTGAGCTTGAGCGACGCGGGGACGGGCTACATCACGGACTCGGGGACCATCGTGGAAGCCCAGACAAACGTTGCGGAAAGTTCAACGCTCTACTTACGGAATTCCGCCGTTTTGGATGGTGTTGGTGTGCAGCTCGACGGCACGATGGAGGTGTACAACGCCACCGTTGCCGCGCCGCTGACCATCTCCGCCACGGGTGAGGCGATCTCGACGTATCAGAGTTCCAGTTCCCCGGCGCGCTTTAACAGCCCGGTGACCATCGAGAGCGGCGGCAAGCTTTCGATGTACAACTACTGGTCGGCGGTGGATGGTGACGGTCTGATAACCAACCACGGCCTGATCCAGGGGGCCTCCAATAATTCCAGTTACCAGACCTACCTCTACAGTGAGGTGGCCAATGCATCCGATGGCGTGATCCGCGCCGCGGAGAACAACGGGATCACGACCAGCCGGTTGGAGATTTACGACCACATCACCAACGCAGGCCTGGTGGAAGCCAACGGTGGCAACCTCCGATTCATGGGTGATTCGTCGGTGACCAACAGCGGCGTGCTCCAGGCGGTCGCCGGGAACGAGATTCGCTTCCAGAGCGGCGCGACCGTGACCGATGCCGGAGGAGGGACGCTGAGCCTGAGCGATGGCGGGACGGGCTATATCACGGACTCGGGGACCATTGTGGAGGCCCAGACAAACGTTGCGGACGGTTCAACGCTCTACTTACGGAATTCCGCCGTTTTGGATGGTGTCGGTGTGCAACTCGACGGCGTGATGGAAGTTTATAACGCTACGGTGGCTGCCCCACTTACGATCTCAGCCACCGGCGAGGCGATTCCCACCTCGACTTACTCCTCCCCCGCGCGTTTCGACGGTTCGGTGACCATCGAGAACGGCGGAAAGCTGTCGATGTACAACAATTCGTCCGCGACCAGCGGCGAGGGCCTGATCACCAACCACGGCCTGATCCAGGGTGCCGCGGTTTCGAATGGGAATTGGACCTACCTGTACAGTGATGTGCTCAATGAAGCGGACGGTGTGATCCGGGCGGCCCGGAACGACATTGCCATGAACACCGGGCTCTACGTCTACGGCGATATCACCAACGCCGGGGCCATGGAGGCTGACGGCGGCACGCTGTACCTGACCGGGGCGACGGTGGCCAACAGCGGGATCATTCGGGCCACTAATGATAGTCAGGTCACTTTCATCAGTGGCACGGTGGTGAGTGATTCAGGGGGCACGTTGCGGATCGAGCCGACCGGGACGGGGCTGATCAGCGGTTCCGGGACCCAGGTGGAAGCGACCACGGTGGTGGACGACGGTGGGGCCTTGACCCTGACGAGCAGTGCACTGCTGCTGGGCCCGAGTGTGCAGGTGGATGGCGATATGTACGTGCAGTCGTCGCGGGTTGATGCGCCCGTGACGGTAGGCCTGACCGGAAACGTCATCGCCAACTCCAGCACCGCGACGTTCGACAAAGCTATAACCGTTCTCGGTGATGGTGTAACCGCTGGAGCGCTCTCCGTAGTTGGCAATTCGGACCGGATCAGTGGGCTTGGCGACATCGAGAACTTCGGCCTGATTGAAGGCGGAGCCCCCTCCAATAGCTATACGACCTATCTCGACAACGAGGTGGTCAATCGCTCGACCGGGACGATACGGGCCTTCAGCAACGGCGGAGCCACCAACACCACGTTTGCGATCAACGGCAATATCGTGAACGAAGGATTGATGGAAGCCGATGGTGCGACGCTCAGCATGTCCGGCATTACGGTGGACAACACCGCGGGTTCGTGGTCGGCGGTGAACGGCGGGCGGTTGCTGGTGAGCGGTTCGTTTGTCGGCGGGGCGTCGGGGAGCAACACGACGATCGACGGCGACACCAGCAGCCTGGAGTTGACCAACGGTTCACTGGTTGGCTTCGACTCGCTGACCCTGACCAACGGCGGCGATGTTTCGGTAAGTGGAACCAACACGTCGCTGTTCGTGCTGTCCCCCTTCACCATTCCGGACGGCAGTGTTGCCACGGTGGCCAGTAGCGGCCGGTTGCAGGCCGGCGGCATTACGGTCGACGGCACGCTGGCCGGCCAGGGGGGCACGGTGATCTCCGACGTGCACCTGAACGCCCCCGGGCTCATCGATGCCACCAGCGGGAGCACCATCATCGAAGGTGACGTAACCACGACGGCGGGTAGTCTGATTTCGGTGACCAACTCGAGCACCGGTCTGGTGGTCAACGGCACGCTGGACAATGCCGCCGGTGCGACGGTCCGCCTCAACAGCAACACCACGGCGTTGAGCGGTGACGGGCTGTTCACCAACGCCGGGCTGCTCGAGGGAGGCGCCTTCAATAACAACAACACCGTCACCATGAGCAAGGTGTTCTCGAACAGTGGGGACGTGGTGGCGACGTCGGCAAGCGCGGCGACGGGGACGACGTTCCAGATCACCAGCCCCACGATTGGCAATACCGGGACCATGACCGCGACGGACGCACATCTGACCATCAGCGGGTCGCAGATGACTCATTCCGGCACCATGCGGGCGGAAAACGGAAACCGGTTGCGTTTCCAGAGTAGTGCCACGGTGGGCGACGTTGGCGGCAGCTTTGGCGGGGTCGAGATCGACGGAGATGCCAGCTTGCTGGACGTGCTGTCGTCATCGTCGGTCAGTCTGGGCAGCCTGAGTCTCACCGACGGTGGCGATGCTTCGGTGACCGGGAGTGCTTCCCTGGATGTGATGGCGCCGTTTACGGTGGGGGTGGGCTCTGAACTGACGGTGAGCGGGTGGGGAATGCTGAGTGGCGGCGGGGTGCAGGTGGACAATCTGATGTACGCCGGTGCTTCGACCATCACCGCCCCGACGACCATCGGGCCTACCGGCGAGCTGTTCATCACCTCCAGTAGCGGAGCCATGTTCGACGCGCCGATTACCG
>JAGLWJ010000532.1 GCA_023133475.1 Phycisphaerae bacterium
CTGATCCGCAGCATGCCCAAACCGGGAGCGTACACTGCCTTGGCCCTGGTTGCCCACATAGGCCCCATCAAACGTTTTGAGCGAGCACGAAGCTTGTCCAACTTCTTCGGGGTCACGCCGGGCTGTCGCAACTCCGGCGGAACCGATCGGCCGGGCAGCATCACCAAGGCAGGCCATCCCCTGGTTCGCTTCCTGCTGGGGCAGATGCTGCTGCACGCCTTGCGTGGCGATCCGGGACTGCGAGCCTGGTATCGACAAATCAAATGCCGGCGTGGCACGAAGATCGCTCGGGTGGCGGTCATGCGTCGGTTATGTGAGAGCATCTGGCACATACTCCGCACCCGGAAACCGTATCTGCCCGCAGGCACCCAGCCTGATCAAGCCGACAGGAAGGTGGTTCCAGAACCACCACGGGTGCAGTGTGAGTCTGTGTTGCTGGAGGCCTCGAGATGAGCTGCTGCGGGTTACTTCTGATGATTACAGGTCGAATTGTTCCACAGTCTCATCGGTCACGTGGTGCATCGCAAGGGGCTGGTTATCGACCGGTCGCTTCGGCCTACTGCGGCGTGCATCGGTCACGCCAGACCCGAAATAGTATAACACTGGCGGGGCAGGCCACGGTATCGCCATTGGCAAGGTCACCGCGTCAACGTAGCTCGGGTCTGTCATGCCCGCTGCTTCGCCTCCGCGACGGCCTGCGCTCCCTCGGGGCCCGAGCTGTGACCGACCCTCCCGACGGCAGAATGCTCCTGCCGCCGTCGGGAGGGTCTGCCTTTGAACAAGACCGAGGAGGTAGAGAGAAAGGAGGAGTGAGCGGTTCATAGGGAGAACTGCGGAGCATGAACAAAGGTTTTCTTGAGGATCCGGCGAGCGGGCACTGATGCTGCTGCCTGTCGGGATTCTGACCATCGAACACGAAAGCGACGAGAGCATTGGTGGGCCGACCGGTGTCGGCCAAGCTCGTGGTGGCATGTGGATTCGGCTTATCCTATAGATAGCCGCCCGACGTTTGTCTGATTTGAGCGACCGGCATTTGGGACAGCCGAATTCAAGTATCCGTGGGGAATCATGCAGGCGAGAGACTCGCCCGATTCCCGCCCGTGACGTAAAGGTCCCGGGGGCACCACGAAGGTATGTGTGGGGTGCTCACGGCGTCCGGTCTGAACCGGCGGACAAGAACGTGGGCACAAACCCGTAAGTAGCTGGCGCTCCGTCACGTAAGTGATGGCCAGGGATCCGTGGGCACGTAGAACATGCAACGCTCCCCGCCCCCAGAAGTCACAGGAACACTCCATTCCGTAGGCACGCCGCCCACGGACCGGGGAAGGTATATGATGATTGCATGATAACGTTATGACAAAATGCAGGAAAACTTCTTGACAATCGAACTCTTTCAGGTACATGCCACCCGTTGCCCAGGCCACCCACCGCTTTCAACTTACCTCAGAGCCCGCCCAACTCGATATAAGCTGTGAGCTTCGCAGAAACGTAGGGCGGGTTTCACCCGCCGATAAGTGAGCCAAAAAACCATGAACCCACTCAAAATCGGCAACGTCATTCACATCGAGAGCGGTCGCATCCAAGTCCTTCTCACTATCAGCGACTATGATATCGAATACGACGGCCGGGAGTATCGTATCGGGCAACTCGGTTCCTATATCACCGTGCCGCTGAGCGACCGGTCGCTGGTCGGGTTCGTCACCGCCGTGGGGCGTGAGGAGGTCTCCTCCGCCGACCTCGAACCGCAGACCATTCTGCATGCCCAACTGCTCGGCGAAATCAGAGCCGGGCGGTTCATCCGCGGCATTCACGAATCGCCGGTGATGGGCGACGATGTGTGGGTCGCGGTCCAGAACGACTTCGAGAAAATCTTCGGCAGCTTCGACCAATTGCTGGCCGGCAGCGAACACCCCAAAAGCTTCACCCTCGGCAAGTTCGCCATGAACTCCAACTTCGAGGTCAAGGTGCTGGGCAGTGAGTTCTTCGGCAAAAGCCTGGCCATTCTGGGCAACAGCGGGTCGGGCAAAAGCTGCACCACTGCCAAAATCCTTCAGGAGTCCATCGCTCTACCGCAATCGCAGGTGGTGTTGTTCGACATGCACGGCGAGTACCGGGCGGCTTTCAGTGACGAGCACGGCAAACTCAACGATAACGTGACCTACCTGGGAACCGATGATCTGGTCATCCCCTATTGGCTGCTCACCTACAACGAACTGGAGACCCTGCTGATCGACGAGTCCAACCCGCTGATGGTCAGTGGCCAGATATCGTTTCTGCGGTCGGCGATTCTGGAGTACAAGCGTCAGGCAGCCAAAGAACTCGACCTGCAACGCCACCTGACGCTGGACACGCCGATCTACTTTTCACTCGAACGGCTCAAAACTTACGCGGAGAACCTCAACGACGCTCGCTATATCGTAAGCACCGACCAGTTGGCGTTTTCGAAGCTGGCTTTGCGTTCGCTCAGGCCGGAGGAACAGCAAAAGATCATGCGCGAGCAACGCTGCGAATTCAACCGTGGCAATCCGGAGGGCGAGGTTCCACACCCGCTCTACTTCGGCAAACTCCTGGGCGCGGTGGATAGGATCGAGACCCGCTTCTTCGACGTCCGCTACGAGTTCCTCTTCCGCCCCATCGAGCACGCCAAGCGGTCCGCCTATTTTCGCGACGTGCTCAACGAAGACAACACCGCCGCTCAGATGTCCAACGTCATGGAGCACCTGATCAAAGTGCTCACCGGCCAGATCGAGCCGCGTCGCAACCTGACCATCATCGACCTGTCCGGAATCCCGTTCGACGTGGTGGACATCACCGTCGCGGTGTTGACGCGGTTGTTGTTTGACGTGAACTTCTGGACACCAGCCCACCAGCGTCATCCGATCGTGTTGGCCTTCGAGGAGGCCCACAACTACATTCCACGCATACCAGCCAAGACCTCCTTTGCCTGCGCGGCGGTCGAGCGGGTGGCCAAGGAAGGCCGAAAATACGGAGTCTCCGCAATGGTCATAAGCCAGCGCCCCTCGGAGCTTTCCGAGACGGTGTTGGCTCAGTGTGCCAACCTGGTGGTGATGCGGGTGAATAACCCCGAGGACCAGACCTACATCGCCCGCGTGGTCGGCGACCACTTCGCCGGCGTGGTGGACGTATTGCCCATCATGCGCCCGGGCGAAGGCTTCGTGATCGGCGACAGCGTATTGATGCCCTTGAGAACGCTGATCGACTTGCCGGCCCGAACGCCCCGTAGCGGCAACATAGACTTCTTTGGCCTGTGGTCCGAGGAGACGCCCCCCTGTGACATCGGCGAGATCATCGATCACTGGTGGCGGCAGGATCGCCAGATGCTCAACTGCCTCTCCGACTCGGGGGAAATGCCCACGACCGAAGAACCCGAGCCCGAACAACCCCTACGCCTGCGCATCCCAATCCCCCCACCTCTGAAGGGGCTGTCGATTTAGTCGTTCG
>JAGLWJ010000533.1 GCA_023133475.1 Phycisphaerae bacterium
GTCCGGCTGCCGAGGCTCCGGTAGTCACGGGGCCGCCGCCTGCTGCCGGTGCCGGTGGGCGCCGTCGGGGTCGAGGACGCACCGAAGGCAAGGGCACCGGCACCGGAGCCGGAGCCGGAGCCGGGCGTCGTCAAGGGCAGCGCGGCTCGGATGCGGGTCAGAAATTGAAGGAATGGCGTGGTCGGGACATGGCAGAGTTCCAGGAACGTCTGCACGGAGCCACCGGGCGCCGCATCCAGTCCCATCGCCTCGAGTCCAAGAGCCATGGTGGCCCTGGTAGAGGCGCCGCTTCAGGCCCCATTACCAAGGCGGAGGTTTCCGAACCGATCATGGTCAAGGATTTCTGCTCTGCCATTGGTGTGCCGTTCCTGCGTTTGGCCGGCGTCTTGAAGCGCGAGCATAACATATTCCCCAACATCAACGGCACGTTGGCTACGGAGATGGCCGAATTGGTCGCGGTGGAGTTTGGTATTGAGTTGACGGTCAAGAAAGCCAAGACGTCGCTTGACCTTCTGGTCGAGGAGTTTGCGGTGCGGGAGCGTAAATCTTTGTCACCCCGCCCACCGGTGATCACCATGTTGGGGCACGTGGACCACGGCAAGACCAGCTTGCTGGACGCCATCCGCCGCACCGGGGTAGCCGCCAAGGAAGACGGGGGCATTACCCAGCATTTGAGTTCCTATCATCTGGTGCGTGGTGATCGAGCGGTCACTTTCCTGGACACCCCCGGGCATGCCGCGTTCACCGCCATGCGGGCGCGTGGGGCGCAGATGACCGACATCGTGGTGTTGGTGGTGGCGGCTGACGACGGGGTGATGGCCCAGACAGTCGAAGCCATCAATCACGCCAAGGCGGCTGGGGTTGCCATTGTGGTGGCACTGAACAAGTGGGACCTGGGCGACGTCAATGAAAATATGATCTACGGGCAGTTGGCTTCACATGAGCTGAGCCCGTCCTCCTGGGGTGGGGAAACCGATGTGATCAAGACCTCCGCGGTCACCGGCGAGGGGATCGAGGAGTTGGTGCAGCACCTGGCGGACCTGGCTGAGATCATGGAACTCAAGTCCGACCCGACCATCGATTCCACCGGCACGGTTATCGAGGCGGAAACGAAGGAGGGTGTCGGGCCTGTCGCCACAGCCCTGGTTCAGGAGGGCACTTTGCGCGTCGGGCAGATCATCGTATGCGGTGGGGCTTACGGCAAGGTGCGCGCCCTGGTGAACGATTCTGGTCGGCGGGTCAAGGAAGCCGCCCCGTCCATCCCCGTGGAAGTGTGGGGTCTGGATGACGTTCCCGAGGCGGGCGACAAGTTCTATGTGGTTGACAACCTGCAACGTGCCGGCCAGATCGCCAACGAGACCAAACAGAAACGGGTGCAGCAAAGCCGCACCACCACCACCAAGGCCCGCACCCTGGAAGAGTTGTTCAAGCAACGGGCTGCCGGCAGCGTGCCCGAGCTGAACCTGATTATCAAGGCGGACGTGTCGGGCTCGATCACTGCGTTGCAGAAGATTCTGGGCGAGATACCTTCCGACGAGGTTTCGCTGGTCACCCGGCACAGCGGCGTGGGTGGTGTCACGGATAGTGACGTGTTGCTGGCGGATGCCTGCGACGGGATCATCATCGCCTATCGTGTCGTGCCCGGTGCGGGTGCCAGGCATCTGGCTGAGGAGAAGGGCGTGGACGTCCGCCGCTACAAGGTTATCTACCAGGTGGCGGATGACATCACGCAGGCGATGGAGGGGTTGCTCGAGCCGGAGGAAAAAATCGAGCAGCGTGCCGTCGCGGAAGTGCGCGACACCTTCCGAATCACCAAGCTCGGCATGGTGGCAGGGTGTCTCATCACCGAAGGCCTGTTCAATCGCAACCACTGGACCCGTCTCATTCGGGACGGGGTGATTATCCGCGATAATTGCAAGTTGTCGTCATTGCGGCGTTTCAAGGATGACGTCCGTGAGGTGCGTGTCGGGATGGAGTGCGGCATTCGCCTGGAGAATTTCGAGGACGTCAAATCGGGCGACGTGATCGAAGCTTACGAGATCATCAAGGTGCCGCGCAAGCTCAAGAGTTCATAACCCGGTGCTGATGCAACAATGATCGAATTCAAGGGAGAGTGTGGTCACACCATCCGCGCCAAGGATGAAGATGCCGGCAAGGTGGTGCGTTGCTCGTACTGCGGTCGCGAGGCTCCGGTGCCTGACGAGCAGGAGGATCAGCTCAGTTTTCTGCTGAACGAGGTCGAGCGGACCGGGGAGTTTGAGTCCCCGCGTCGGAAACTGTTCGGCAAAAGCAATCCCTCCCAAAGTGCCGCCCGCTCGACACGCTCGCCGGGCGACTTCAATCCCTTCGCGATAGCGCTGAAGATGTGCTACGCAGCCGTCATCATCACGGTGCTGATTGTTTCCGGCAAGTTCGCCTATAAGTGGTGGATCGACGTCGATCGCCCGTCCGTCACCGCCCGGACGGATTCGCGGCATGGCGATGGTAAGCAGCAGCCCATGACCTCCGGGGATATCCGCACGCGGAATTCCCCTCAGTGTGGGTTACTGCGCCCGCCATTGCCGGAGGGCAAGAGTGGGATTTTCATCAATTCCGTTCCGCCCAAAGCCATGGTGTATGTTCGCCGTGCGGAGGATGCGTCGGGCCTTTGCATTATCAAGGACCCCAAGGTGAAAACAAGGGGGCGGACCGGGACTGCGATCCGCTTGCAGCCGGACATCTATGAGGTTGCGGTGGTGCTGGAGCCCAGCGACCCGCAGTTGATGGCTTTTCCCGGCTATCAGCAAGCCCGTCGGAAGTTCGACGATCCGCGGGCTCGCATGGAGGCGCGGGTCAAGGTATTGGAAGACTACTTCATGCCGGACCGCGCCAAACGCATCGCCATCGAGACGCGGAGTGATTCTTCGCAGGTCATTGTTCGTTACTACGAGGTGGAGGTGGTCAAGGGGTCCTGGACACCGGAGACGGCGTTGTTTTTGCCGGAAGAGTTGGAATTGGCTGAGTTGATGAATTACTTCCCCAAGGGGAAGGTATTTGGATTTGACGCGGAAGCGGTCCGCCAGGAATTGAGTTTCCAGGAGGTTCCTCAAGAGGATCAGCCGTTCCTCATAGATGCGTTGTCGCAAATCGGGATGTTCCCTTATCGCCTGGATACGGGCGACAAGAAAGGCAAAAAGGACAAGGTGCTGGCGTATCGAGTCTTCCGCATAGGCCTGGTGACCGGCACCATCTCGACAACGCTGTTGAACTAAGGGTAATAAGCTGTCAGCTATCAGCTATCAGCCGGAGGGGGGATAGAAACGGTTTGGGAGGGTGCATAAGATGCCGCCAACAGAAATGTTGCGTTTCAAATTGGCGGGTGCCCCATCGCTTTAGGGGCTGTCGATAAAGTCGTACCGCAGGCTTCCAGCCTGCATAGTATTCGATAAAAACGCGACTTATCGCCTATTGTGCAGGCTGGAAGCCTGCGATACAGGGTTGGGTGGCCCATCGCTTTAGCGGTGGGGGACGCGAA
>JAGLWJ010000534.1 GCA_023133475.1 Phycisphaerae bacterium
CGCGAGGTTCCACCCACCCTACGGAATTTTGAACTTCACGTGAGTGCCCGCTATCATACCCCGCATGACCGATCAGCCGCAGCTTGAACAACCGCCGTCACCAAGCCGTTTGGACCGTCTGGTGCAGGCCTATCCGCATGCTCCCTACGCACTGCCGTTTTTCACCTTCCTGATACTGATGGGTATCGGGAGTGAGTTTGGCCCCAAGTATCTGCATTACGCCTATGCGGTGCGTATTTTCGGCTCACTGGCGGTGGCGATCGTATTTTGGAAGTATTTCCCGCCGCTGGGGAAGGTGCATTGGATACCAGCCATTGTGATCGGCCTGGCGGTTGCCGCCGGGTGGGTCGCGGGGCATCACTGGTTCAGTTCGCAGAGCTGGTACTATCAGCCGTTGGCTGACGCTGTCCCGAAGGACTACTATGACCCGCGTGAGTATCTGGGCAACGGGCTGGGGTTGTGGTTGTTCCTGATCGTGCGGATCGGCGGAGCCGCCACCGTGGTCCCTATTGTCGAGGAAATATTCTGGCGGGCTTTTGTCTTGCGGCTGCTGATCGACTGGGACGATTTCGAGAGTGTGCCGCTGGCCAAGTTTACGTGGATGTCGTTTATCATTTGTTCGTTGATGTCGGCACTGGAGCATCCGCAGTGGGGTGTGGGCATCTTGTGCTGGGTGGTCTACAACCTGCTTTTTTATTGGAAGAGGAGCCTGCTGTGCCTGATGGTGGCCCACGGGATCACCAACTTGGCGCTTTATATCTATGTATTTGTCAGTGAAGATTGGGTCTTCTGGTCGTAGGGCGGGTTTCACCCGCCGCATCAGTACCGCGACCGTAAGGGAGCGGCCAGACCTGTAGGGCAGGTTGAAAACCTGCCGCAATTCGTGTCCCCCACCGCTAAAGCGATGGGCCACCCAGCCGAAACGGGGCACCCACGTTAGTCACCAGGAATGCTTTCCGACTCCAATGGCGTTATCGCAGCTTTGATTTCCTCCATGCGCACTTCTCTCTCGGCAGCATGGGATTCCCATTCCTCGCACACTTCGGCACTTGTAGCGCTGGTGTTAGGTGGAAAGGCAATGGGGCCAAGCAGAAACTTGATCCGCTCTTCAATCTCTCCACGGGGATACCTCTCACGTCTGACTTCGTAGCCCTCGCCGTCGAGATATGCAATGGTGAAGTCGTCGAACGTGGGATCATTTCGGTCGAAGCGCACTTCCATCACCGCAAGCCCCTCACCCACGCGCTTCTCGCTGACCAGTCGAAGGCGATCAACACCCAACTGGTGAAACTGGTTACAGAGCAGCACATCAAGGAGCAAGGCCCGGTCCAGCCGGCCCGGTGGGGAAAACATGTTCACCCAAGCCTCGTCAACCTTTTGTTGATACTCATCATTGAGTCGCACCACCATCGGTGCAGTCAAGGGCCCACAACCGATGACAGATAATCCCATGCCAATGATTAAGAAAAATCGCATTGCTTACCTCCAGTTTAGTAGGGCGGGTTCCACCCACCGCATCAGTACCGCGACCGTAAGGGAGCAGCCAGACCTGTAGGGTAGGTTGAAAACCTGCCGCAATTCGTGTCCCCCACCGCTAAAGCGATGGGCCACCCAACCGAAACGGGGCACCCACGCAACTCCCTGCTACGTTCGCTTGTCCTGCGCGTTTTTCTTCAAGCTCTCCGGGCACAACTGCTCAATACGGACGGTAGCCGTTTCCAATGCTGATTGATAGTGATACCAGTCCGAATCAACCGCATTAAGAATACTAGGATTGGTCTGACTGGCCAGTGCCGCGGCAACGAACTTCCGGTCGCTACGATCAAAACCTGCCAATGCTCCGTCATCCGGGAACTCCTCGTAACTGTCTCCTGTAGGCGTGATCGATACACGCTCGCAATGCTGCCCATATTCCTGTTGTATGACTTCGAAGAAGAACTCATCACCGACGCCCGGTTGCCCCGAACGGCTGAGATGAGCGGCATACTCCCTTTGGATTTCCCCGCCATCATCGAACACAAGCTTGCCGTCCGATTTCCCCTTCAGAATGTTGATGCACTCACAAAGCTTTCTAATGCATGCAAGAATACACTTCGGGTCAGCCTGGGGCGTCTTGTCCGGGCGGTTGTTGGCGACGATCGCCACGTTGGTTTCCACAACATAGGCGTTCATTCCTCACCGCTTCCCCCTTCCGTCTCCACTTGCTGTTTCAACCCGGCTTCCTGGCGAGCAGCCACCTCGCCAAAACGATCGCCAAAGAAATCCGGCGGCCAATTCCTGATATTGCCAAATAAATCAACATCCAACAGAGTGAGCGTGGAGCCGGCCCTACCTGCCTCACAGAAATAGAGAGCAACTTGATCGTCGGTCGTCCCTCGATCCGAGTCTCCCCCTTCGGCGATGCGGCGTTGCAGGCGGTTGAGCAAGTGTTCGCTGTGACTTTCGACAATAACCTGTATCCGGCGGTTCTTGGCGACGTCAATGAAGACATCAGCCAGGCCGGATTGAACGGATGGATGCAGATGTATCTCGGGCTGCTCAAACAGGAGTGTGGAGCCCTCGGGAGCGTAATAGCAGAGCACCAGGACGGGAAGCACCTGCGAAACACCGAACCCAACATCCGGAATCAGGACTTCCGCTCCTCCCTTGCCTTTGGCAACACGCACCTCGTACAGATTACTGTCTTCCGCAATGCGGCGAACGGAGAAGGCATCGATCAGGCCCAGTTCACGAAGCCAATACGCAACACGTTCTTCAATGGTCTGTTTCTTCTTCTTGTAGCCGGGTGAAATCGCCCGTCCACGTTCGCGCCCTGCAAGGAGCGCATCCACTGACAGTTCGCCCCGACGCCCCACGTCCGTTGGCTCGCCACCGCTCCAACGGTAGTCTCGCTTGGGGAACTCTCGTAGCGGTGCAAGATAGTAAATGCGACCAAGCATCTGCTCGAATTCCAACTCCAAGTCCGAAAGGAAACCGGCGTTCTGGTGGTAGGCCTTTACCTGGTCCGGAAAACCGTAGTATTTCGTAGGCGGCTCTTTGATGGGCCAGACACGTCCTCGTTTCCTTATGAACCAGAAGTCGGGAAGAATGGGCGATGTAGTGTTTAGAACATACTCCCCGGGCTTATTCTGGTCCTGTTCGAGGCTGAAGGTGCTCATCCGCCCCACCCCCTCGCCCCCCTTTTTGCTCGGGCTCAACGAATAGGCAATCCGGCGAACCGCGAGACGGCCCTGAGCATCCTGATACACATTCGTCTCGAAGGTCATCTCATTTCCGGAGAAGAGCGTCGGCATTTCTTTCGCGGAAGGATCCTTGATTTTTAGTGTTTCGGGAAGCTTCCACTTCAGTTCGGTGGTGATCGTCTGTTTCTCATCGTGGCGGAAGATGATGTCCCGGAAACCGCCCAGGCGAACGTAGTCCGATTCGCCGCCGAAACTCAGCACTTGCCGACGGTCGCTCGATTCGGCGGTTTGTTTGAGCATTAGGAGCAGTTGTAGAATGCTGCTTTTGCCTGAGCTGTTGGTGCCGAATAGTCCCGTGATTGGCGCCAGACGCATATTGTTGATGCATGGCCATGATTTGAAATTGGAAAGGCTCAGTTCCGTCAGCATCAGAACATCTCCGTTTGCTGCTCCACCGGTTGTGGCTGTCCCCGCCTCACTCATTCGGTCCACAGTCGTAGGGCGGGTTCCACCCGCCGCGCCACAAAAGGCGGGTGAAACCCGCCCTACGCCGGGATGCCCTGGCTACGCAAGCGTGCCACTCATTCATCCGCGGCCCAAACGACCGTTCCACCGACTATGGTAACATCGACCCGCGTGTCGGACAGCTTCTCCGGAGGAATCTCGAAGACGTTTTGTGACAGGATTGCCACGTCAGCCAATTTGCCGACCTCCAAGGTGCCGAGGTCCTGCTCGCAGTGTGCGGCGTAGACGGCGGACGAGGTGTAGGCCATCAGTGCCTCTTCGACGGTGATGTTCTGAGCCGGCACGAAAAGGCCGCCGTCCAGTGTTCGCCCGGTGACCGCCGCCTCGATCCCCAGGAACGGATTGGGGCTGACCACCGGCCAATCGCTTCCAAAGACCACCCGGGCACCGGCATCCAGCAGCGACTTCCAGGCGTAGGAACTCCGGCAGCGCCGAGCCCCGATCCACTCTCCCACATATCGCCCATCGTCAGCCTTGTGCAGCGGCTGCATGGACGCGATTACCCCGAGCCGGCTGAAACGCTCCACGTCGGACGGCAGCAGGTGCTGGGCATGTTCGACCCGATGGCGGCGGTCGCGGCGGTTGTTGGCTTTGATGGCCGACGCGTAGGCGTTCAATAACAGGTGGTTGGCCTGGTCTCCGATGGCATGGACCGCCAATTGCAGGCCTTCGGCATCAGCCTGAATGATCTGCTCCTGGAACTCTTCAAACGGGTCCGCCTGATCGACCAGCAGGCCTCGGGGATACCTGGCGTCAGCAGTGGCGTCGGAGTACGGCTCGCGCATAAACGCCGTGCGGCTGCCCAGCGAACCGTCCATGAAACCCTTGAAACCAGCCACGCGAAACCAGGCATCCTGACGCGGGTATCGAGCCAGTGTGTCATAGTGCTCCGACCAGTCCTTCACCATCAAAAAACCGTGCACCCGAAGCCGCAAAGCATTTTCCACACGAGCCCGTTTGTAGATTTTCAGGTCTTGCGGCTCGGGCATGTCGTGAACGCCGGTGATTCCGTAACGGTTCAGATAGCCCATCGCCGCCTGCAGAGCGTCGTAACGTTTCTGGTCGGACGGTGGTGGAATGTATCGGCTCACCAGTTCCATCGCATCGTCCTTGAGGATTCCGGTCGGTTCGCCGGTTTTGGGATCGCGCTCGATCACCCCGCCCTGGGGATCGGGTGGGCCTTTGGCATCGATGCCGGCCAACTTCAACGCCACGCTGTTGGCCAACGCCTGGTGCAGGTCCATCCGGGTGAGGTACAAGGGCGCATCGCCGCCGGCTGGTTCGACCCAGGATTTGTCTGGTGAGACGGGGTCTGCCCAACTCTCGACAGCCCATTCGCCGCCGAGAATCCATTGGCCCGGTTCAACGGTCTTGCCGTGCCGGGCTACCCGGCGAATGAAATCGGCTTTGTCTTTTGCCTCACGCAAATTAAGCCGCGATAACTGGAACCCACCGGCGATCAGATGCATGTGCGAGTCGGTCAGCCCTGGGATAACCAGACGCTTGCGAGCGTCGATGATCCGGGTCTTCGGGCCGGCCAGGGAACGAATCTGCGCACAGGTGCCAACCCCTATGATCCGCTCACCGGCGATAGCCAATGCCTCTGCTCGATGCCCGCCATGCACGCCGGCCCAAACGTCCCCGTTAACAATAATCAGATCAGCCATATTCGCGGAACCCGTCGCGGACGGGCGAAACCCACCGCACCGGTTGGTGGGTTCCAC
>JAGLWJ010000535.1 GCA_023133475.1 Phycisphaerae bacterium
TTCGGGTCGCCGGCGTCGATGCACGGCGATAGCGGCAAGAGGTGCACATCCCCATTGTCGGCGTCCACAAACAGTGGGTTGTCCTCGGCTTCGCCACCGATATTGCCAATACCACCCCACAACCCGGTCCAGCCTTGGATACAACAGTAATCCATAACCACGGCACCACCGGTTATGTCGATCTGTGCGGACTCATCCTGGCTTCGGTCGTCGCGATTGCCCCACAGGATGCTGTCGGTGATCGACGGGTCACCGGACTCGTTAGTCATCCCGCCGCCTCGGGCTGCGGAGTTGTTGCTTAGTGTGCAGTTGATCAGCATGGGGGCACTTTCGTCGGTGTTGTACACCCCACCGCCACGGTCAGCCTGGTTCGCAACAAAGATGCAACCAGCCACCCACGGGTTGCTTCTCCCGGAGCAGTGCATCGCGCCTCCCTCGACGGCGGCGGTGTTTGCAGAGAACACACATCTGTTGAAATCAGCCCTGCTCCGCCAAAGGGCGGCAGCCCCGCCACGGTTGGCGGTGTTGCCCGAGATAACACAGTCTTCGAACCAACAGGTGCTATAGTCACAGTGGATGGCACCACCGAGGCTGTAGGGTCCCGTAGCAGTGTTGCCGCTGACGACGCAATTGATGAGCCAGGGCGTGCTGTAGTAGCCGTAAATGGCTCCCCCTTGGAGAGCTTCGTTGTCTACGATGATACAGTCGGTTATGGTGGGGCGTGCCAGGTCACACCGGACGGCTCCGCCGAGGTCGGCGTGCCCGTTGCGGATGGTGAAGCCTTGCACAAGAGCATCCCAGGTCTCGCGGCTGTGGAAATGGAAACCCCGGCCGGCACCGCCGCAGTCGATGATGCAAGTGGTGGGGCCGTACTGGCTACGGACCTCGATCAGCTTGCCGCCGAAGTCCAGGTCCTTGTTGCCTTGTCCCCTGTAGACACCGCTTGCGACCAGCACCACCTCGCCAACTTGGGTGGCGTCGATGGCGGCTTGAATCGTGGGATATTGCGAAGGGACCAGGTAGACCCCGGTGCATTCGTCCGGAATGCCGTCCTGGTCGTCGTCGAGGCTGGTTCCGGCGGCGATGTCGCAACTGTCCGCGATGCCGTTGGTGTTACAGTCCGACTCGCACTCATCGGGTACGCCGTTGCCGGTGCAGTCCGGGCTGGTGCCGGCGATAAGGTCGCATTCATCCGGGACGCCGTTAACGTTGCAGTCGGCACTGGTTGCGGCGGCGATGTCGCACTCGTCGAATATGCCGTTGGAATTGCAGTCGTGGTCCAGGGGCTGGCACTGGTCTGGAATACCGTTCATGTCGCAATCGCGGCTGGTGCCGACGCTGATGTCGCAGATGTCCCAGATGCCGTTGTTGTTGCAGTCGTGGTTTGGTTCACATTCATCGGGGACGCCGTTGGTGTTGCAGTCGCCGCTGGTGCCGCCGGCAAGGTCGCAACTGTCGGCGATGTTGTTGCCGTTGCAGTCGGGTTCACATTCGTCTGGGATACCGTCGGCGGTGCAGTCGGTGCTGGTGCCGAACTGGATGTCGCAATCATCGGGAATGCTGTTGGTGTTGCAGTCGTGGCGGTCCAGTTCGCACTCGTCGGGCACGCCGTTGTTGTTGCAATCGTAGCTGCTGCCGCCGCTTAGATCGCACTCGTCGAGGATCAGGTTGTTGTTGCAGTCGGATGCGGTCCCGTGAGCGATGTCCTTTCCGTCGGGTATGGCATTGTTGTTGCAATCGGTGAACTGCCGGGCTTCGTCGGCACCGATGTCCACGATGCCGAGAGATACCCGGGCCTCGCCGTCGATGTCGCTCTCCTCGGGGGCGGATGAAAACTGCGGATCGCCGGTGTTGATGCACGGTGATGCCGGCAGCAGGTGATAGTCGCCCGTAGCCGAGTCAACGAATCGCGGATCGTGGTCGATTACTCCGTCGCCCCAGTTGCAACTGGTTCCGGGATAGAGCCTCGCCTCCTCCTCGGCGCCTTGGACCGTGCAGTATTCGAGGTTCAGCGACGAGTCCCCGATGCGCAGGCAGATTTCCGGCCCGATAAACGCCGTGTTGCCCCATAGGATGGAATTGTGGAAGCTGGGGCTGCTGTCATACTGGCAGAAGACTCCGCCCCCTTCGCCGGCGGTGTTGCCGGTAATAGTGCAGTTGGTGAACGTGGGGCTGCTGTGAATGTGCATTGGGATGATTATGGAGTGGCAAAAGACACCCCCGCCCACAAAGCTGGTATTGTCGGCAATGATGCAGTTGCCGACGATGGGGCTGCTGCCGTTGCTGCATCCGATTCCGCCGGCGAAGTTGTGTGAACTGTTGCCGGTGATCAGGCTGTTGGAGATGATCGGGCTGCTGTAGTCGTAGCAGTAGACTCCGCCGCCGCGTTCGGCGGTGTTGTCGGTGATGGTGCAGTTTCGGATGGTTGGGCTGCTGCTGTCGTCGCAGGCGATGCCGCCGCCACGTCCGCCGCTGTTGCCCGAGATGATGCAGTCGCTGATAGTGGGGCTGCATTGGATGCACTTGATTCCGCCGCCAGGCCCGTCGGTGGGGCTGGTGTTGGCGGTAATCGTGCAGTTGGTGATTGCGGTGTTACCACCCCCACACCTGATCCCGCCGCCCCCACCGGCCCCGGCGCTGTTTCCCGAGATGGTGCAGTGACTAACGCTGATGAGGTTCACGGCGGCGCAATCGACTCCGCCGGTGCGCCATGCCTGATTGTTGGTCACGGTGCATCCGGAGATCACCGCATTGCCTTCACAATGGCACACAACACCGCCGCCCACGAACATCGAGGTATTGCCCGTGACCGTGCAATCGACGACCCTGGGGCCAATACCACCCACCAGGCAGATTCCGCCGCCGCTGCCCCAGGCGGTATTGTCCGAAACCGTGCAGTTGGTGATGACCAGGCTGGTGCCCATGGCGAACACCCCGCCGCCGCTGTAGAAGCCAAAGGAGAAGTTCGCCGTATTGCCCGAGATGACGCAGTTGGTGATTGTGGGGCTGCTGAACTCGCAGAAGACCCCACCGCCCCAGTCGTCACTGCCGTTGACAATGGTGAATCCGTCGACTTGAGCCAACAACGTTTCGCCATTGTGAAAGTGGAAGCCCCGCCCGGAGCCGCCGCAATCGATGATGCAGTTGGCTGCCCCCCCCGCACTGCGTAAGGTGATCAGCCTGCCCCCAAAGTCCAGGTCTTTGTTTCCGGCTTCGCGGTAGGTGCCGTTTGCCACCAATACGGTGTCACCGTCGTCGGCGGCGTCGATGGCGGATTGGATGGTGGGGTATTGAGCGCCGGGTACGTGGAGAGTCTCCTGGCAGATATCCGGGAATCCGTCGCCGTTGTCGTCCGTGCAGGTGCCGGCGGCGATGTCGCACTCGTCCGGAATGCCGTTGTGGTTGCAATCGCGTTCGTTGTGGATGCACTCGTCGGGGATGCCGTTGCTGTTGCAGTCGTTGCTGGTGCCGCCGGTCAGGTCGCATTCGTCGGGCAGACCGTTGCTGTTGCAGTCCGGCTGCTCACATTCGTCGGGGATGCCGTTGCTGTTGCAGTCTCCGCTGGTCTCCGCGACGATGTCCACGTCATCGCCCACCCCGTTTTCGTTGCAATCGGTGAGGTAGTTAATTATCTGTGCCGCATTGATTCTCCCGTGCCCGAAGTATACGTCGAAACCCGGGCTTCCCAGATCGTCGGCACAATCCCGGATGGTTTTGCGGACCGCGTCATTATCGAATTGCGGGGCTGCCACCGTGATCCACGCGGCGAGCCCGCTCACATGGGGGCAAGCCATGCTCGTGCCGGTGGACCGGTAGTAACGGGCGTTGATATCGCCGGGAGGCACAAAATGCTGCCCGTCGTAAGCAAAATCGGTGCCCGCAGCCCGCAGTGACAGAATGTCCGCGCCCGGTGCGGCGACATCCAGCAAAGTGCCCCAGTTAGAGGTTGGGTACTTGTGGTCCAGGTGATCGACCGCCGCCACCGCGATTACTGTATCGATGTTCGCCGGGGCGAAGTAGTTCATGCTGTAGTTATCGTTGCCCGCCGCCGCGACGCAGATACACCCTAAAGCATGGGCGTAATGAAAAGCATCGGTCAACGTCATGCTGACCGCATACGCCCCCCAGGAGCAGTTCAAAACCGCAGCCCCATTGTCGGCGGCATACTGGACCGCCTCTGCCAGGGTGGTGTCCAAGCCAACCCCGATAACATCCAGGCCCTTGACCGCCATGATCGAGGCACCCGGGACAACCCCCACCACCCCGACAGAATTGCGGGCAGCGGCGATGGTGCCGGCACAGTGCGTACCGTGCCCCTGGTCATCCATGGGGTCCGCGGTGGAGTATGCGAAGTTGTACCCGTGAACGTCATCGACGTAGCCGTTGGCATCGTCATCGACGCCGGCTACCCCTTCCGCCTCAGCCTGGTTGATCCACATGCGGTCGGCGATGTCTTCATGGTTGTAGTCCACCCCGGTGTCGAGCACCGCCACCACCACACCTTCGCCGTGAACATTCGATGCCCAGCCGTAGTCGGCGCCGATCCGCTTCATGCCCCAAAGGTCCGGATAATCCTGTTCCCATGCCCTGATGCTCCAGACTCCGTCCTGGTCCGGATCGACGTAAGTGTCATCGGGCAGAGCGGTGGTATGGCGGCGGCAATTGAGTTCAGCATACTCGATGGCGGGGTCTTGGTTCAGAGCGGCGACTGCCGCCGTCTCCTGTCCCGGGGTGCACGGCACCACGTAGATGCTCGATAAATCCACAAACCGTGTGTCGGATGGTGCCCGGCGACCGGGAACTTTGCTCTTGACCGCCTCGAATGCCCGCCGTGCCCGAGCCCGGTCTTGCACGAGGCTACCGGTGGGCTCAGGTGTTCTGAACAGTTTGCGGGCTTGGGCCGGCTTTAGCCCATGCCGCTGGTGGACCCGGTCGAGGGAGGCAAGTGCCCGGTTCCCGGTCGCCTCCACGAAGGACGTGCCCGCACGGGCCACCGCGATCGGGCAAAGCCTTACTTTATCCGGATCGTATTTGACAATGATTTCACCCAGCTTGAAGCCTGGTTCGGCGCTGGCAGCCGGGTCCGGCAAAGCTGCCTGCAAGCGGGCGGCGGTCTCAGACAAGTGGTGGTGGCGCGGCGTTTGAGCCGACCCAACCTGCACAACCCACAAAACCACCCCGACCGCGCAGACAACAAAGATGTCTGTTCGAGATAAACCCCTGCTATGGTGACAAATCACAATTTCTCTCAATCCTCCACCCGGCAAGTTTACCCGGAGCCGATGCCTCAGTCAAGGCGACAAGTCCGTAGCGTTTAGCGGCGACAAGTCCTCAGCGTTTAGCGGCGACCCGAAGGGGAGCGTGTAGTAGAGGAGCGTGAAGCGTGAAGAATGGAGCGTGAAATACTGAGAAAACGGCGCAATCACAGGTGTAGGGTGGGTGGAACCTCGCGAAGCGAGGTGGAACCCACCTAAACGTTCTGTAATGATGCTACAGACTCGAAAAAAAGGGCTTCCTTTTTTTCCTCACTTTCCACCAAAAGTATAATGTCCCCTTTTCCTGCGTTATAATCCGTGCCATGGATACAAAACTTACTCGACAGCAAATCCGGCGTGTGGATGGCATTGCCATCGACGAGCTCGGGATTCCCGGGGTGGTGCTGATGGAAAATGCCGGTCGCGGGGCGGCGGAGATCATTCGCGAGCTGGGCAAACAGAGAGGAGCGAACCGTGTGGTTGTTTTCTGCGGGCGCGGCAACAACGGCGGCGACGGATTCGTTATCGCCCGGCACCTGCTCAACGCGGGGTTGACGGTAAAGGTCTACCTTACCGTGCCGGGCTCCGAGTTGCGCGGTGATGCCCGGATCAATCATCGTATTCTGCGAAACATGGGCGTTGCGGTCAGCCTGATCGACAACCCCGAGCAAATGTCCACCGCCGCAAGCAGCCTTACCAGCCAGGACCTCGTGGTGGACGCACTGTTGGGCACCGGATTCACCGGCGAGGTTCGCCAACCATTAGCCCGGCTTGTTGATGCCATCAATTCCGCGCCCAAAGCCGCCACCGTGGCGGTGGACATGCCCTCGGGATTGGATTGCGACACCGGTCAACCGGGCGGCGTGGCGGTGCGGGCGGACCTGACCGTGACGTTTGTAGCTGAAAAGGTCGGGCTCTCTCAACCGCATGCTCGGCAGTGGGCCGGCGAAGTGCGGGTGGTCGGGATCGGCACCCCGCCGTCCCTGATCTCGCGTGTCTGAGAAAAGGCAAGAGGCAAGAGACGGGTGGCCCATCGCTTTAGCGGTGGGGGACCCGACCTACAAACCAGGAGACCGGCGGTGAGCAGATGGGGCCTGGTGCTGGTGCCGATAGCCTGTTGTGTGGCAATGGGGCAGAGTTTGAGGTCTGCGACAAGGGCGCGCGCGGCAGAGACGCCCCGTCAGCCTGACCACCAAACCCATCCGGAGCTGCGCCGCCTTATCGGGCCGGCAGGCGCGGTTGTCATCACCGAGCACTTTGTGGTGGCTTATGACACCCCTATCGACACGGTCCGGCAGTTCACCGCCCGGCTCGAATCCACTTACCACAATATCGAGGGATTTTGCAGGCTCAACGGAATAAACTTCCTGCCCCCATGTGCCCCGTTGGAGATACTGCTTTTCGACACCCCGGAGGGTTTGTGCCGCTACGCCGATGGGCTGGGTATCGATGCCCGAGGGCTTGGCGGCTTTTACCACCCCGGCGACAATCGCTCCGCTTTCTTCAATATCCTTAACCACCCCAGCCTGGACGAGTTGAACCGCGGGATTCAACGGCTCGAGAGAGAGGCGGCACAAGCACGCGGGGATCGCCCGGACGAAGTGCGACAGGCAAAAAAGCGGGAAAGGCTGAAACAGTTGCACTTCTATCGCAACCGCCGCGACAGAATAGTGAAGCATCTTAATCGTATGGTGGTGCAACACGAGGTGGCCCATCATTTGCTTTTCGAGGCGGGCGTGCACGTCAAAGGCGCGCAGAACCCGGTCTGGCTGGTTGAGGGGTTGGCGACGATGTTTGAGGCATTGCCCTCTGTGGGGGGAGATGGTGCTGCCACCGTCAACCAGATGCGTCTGGCGGACTTCCGCGCCGCCTGTGGCGAAAAGCTGCTCTCAGCGGGCAAGCCTCCCACCGGCATGAAGCCGCAATGTCTCAAGCACGCCTACGACTCCGGTCGTTTCGTCCCGTTGCGGCGATTCATCACTTTGCACCGCTTCGCCGATGATCCGAACGATTCCGCCGTCGCCTACCGTTACGCTCAGGCTTGGAGCCTGGCCTTCTATCTGCACCGCACGCACCCTGCGGAACTGGCTTGCCACACCAACCTGCTGGCCCGTCGAAGCCCTGGAAAACAGGTTACGCCCAAACAGGAGATCGTCTGCTTTGAGTCTGCCTTTGGGCCGGTGGACGAAGAGTTCGAGCGGAAGTGGGCGGAGTTTATCCTTGAGTTGCGGTTCGTTCCGGAGTTCGAGAATCGCCGGCCCGGACTTCCCGCACCCCAGTGAACGCCGGTGAGATGCACCGCTCACAAGCCAGTAGCCAATAAAAACGCGGCTTGTGTACTTGTGGGCTGTTTTGTGATAGCATTCACCGGTGAGATGCCGGTGTTGCCGGGCTCGAATGGCGCGGGCGCCGCCCGCTTGGCATCGCACAAACGGGGTTGGTATCGTGAAACGGGCTAACAGGAAGCACGAAATGAATCTTCAGGCAAATTCAGTCGGCAAAGGTTTCGCAATGAGCAACAAGGGACAGCAGGTTTCATTGTTGCGGTTGGCGGTGCTGATGTGTGTCGGCGTCGGCGTGGGAGCAGAGGGGTTTGCGGACGGCGGCCCACGGCGAGCCGCGACCGGCCCGGGGGCAGTGGAGTTGAGGCTCGGTTCTTCGCAGCACTTGCTCTTGCAGGGGCAAGATATGGATGCGCTGCGTGCCGAGAAGCTCAACCAATGGGCGGCTCAGCTCGGAGTGATCAGCCCAGTCCCGGTGACTGCCCCGCTGGTTGGCCGACTGCCTCACGCGGCACCGGCTTCGGTTTCCCCGAGATTCGCCGATGGTGTTATCCCAGGGGTGCCGTCGCGGGCAGCCTGTAGTGTGTACAATATGCAGGGCTCGATTGCCGGGGGGTTTTTGGCATGGAACACACCGGGCGGGGTGCTCTCGGTTTACGTGGACCCCTCCGCCAGTGATCCGGGATGCGGTGTCCCCAGCCCGTATCCGTTTTTGATTCAGAGTGTTGACATTCCCACCTTCGCCGATGCTTCGGTGTTCGGCCAGACCGGTGGAACGGGAACGCTCGAGTTCTCCGTGAGCATCAAGTGCCCGGTCACCGGCGGGGACCCTTGTTCGATGCCCGGCGAGGAAATCTTCCGGTCCTCGAACCAAACGCTGGTGGCGGATGATTCGGGCTTCCACTCGTTCAACATATCCGTCGATGTCTGCGTGGAAGGCCCCTTCTTCGTGTCGATCCACTGGGAGAGCTGGACGGGGATCCCGTCACTGGTCCCCACTCCGTTGTGGGACGCGGTGGCCAGGCCTCTTTGTCAGCAATGGGTCTCTCAGAACAGTGGAGTGAACTGGACCGACTACACCGACTTTTTCACCGGTGGCGATACCGGCTGGGTTGACATCGTGGTGCACGGCAACACCAACGATGCCTGTGATCCGCAAGGCAATTGCGGCGGCGACCTCCCCGACTGTGGCGACAACGTCCGCGAGGGGACAGAGGAGTGCGACGGCACGGACGATGCCGCCTGCCCGGGCGAGTGTCGCGGGGATTGCACCTGCCCGCCCACCGGGGCGTGCTGTGTCGATGAGGTCTGCGTCGCGACCGTCACCCGATACGCCTGCTCGAATGGTTACGATGGGGTGTGGCATGAAGGGGGCGATTGCGCGAACTACCCGTGTGTGCTGCCGACCTGCGACATGACCGTCTTTGACAACGGCGAAGCTGCCGACCTGGGCGGCACTCGCCCGGGGGACGGATGGGACAACACCGGCATCATCGACGACTTCGAGGTCCCACGGGAGGACGGCACCGAGTTCACCTGCATCCACATCGAGATGATGGATAACACCAGCCTGACCGCCTTGCAGACGGCGCGGATCGAGATTTACGCATTGCCCCCGGGTGGCATTGCCGATCTGGGGGCTTACGGCACGGAGGTGCCGGTCTTTGACCACACCTACTCGGTGCTCAGCGACACGTTGACGCTGACGGACTCGGGTATCGACCAGTCCGGATACGATATTGTTTACGTCGATTGCCTGGGCACGCCGTTTGATCTGGGGGCGGGGAGCTTTGGCTTGTTGGTGACGTTCCCCGGCACCGGCGAGCAGGATTTCTGGGCGGCTTCCAATCCGGCTGAGCCGGGCGAGGATGCGTACCTCTGGGGTCTGGGGGCAACGTTCCCGTATGCCCTGGAGAGCAACTTCGCTTTCGAGTTGAGAGGCGACCTTCCGCCCGGAGCCTGCTGCGATGACGACAGTGGGATATGCTCCAATGGTGTCGCGTCGGCTGACTGCCCAGCCCCGTTGCGATTCGAGTCGGGCACCACCTGCGAATTGCTCGATCCCCCCTGTGGTGTCCCACCTGGTGCGTGCTGTCACGACGACGGCTCATGCGAGATGACTTCCGAGATGAGCTGTGCCGACAACTGGCTTGGGGCTGGGACCACCTGCGACCAGTGCCCGCCTGCCGGGGCGTGCTGTGTGGATGACGATTGTGTGGCGACCATCACTGAAGAAGCCTGCTCGAACGGTTATGGTGGTGTGTGGCATGAGGTTGGCGAGTGCCCGGGCTACTTGTGTGTGCCCCCGGATTGCAACACCATGGTCTTCGACAACGATGCGGCGGATGGCGTTGGCGGATACCGCCCGGTGGTCGGCTGGAGCGAGACCGGGATCATCGACGACTTCGTGCTGACCGAGGACGACGTCACCGGGTTCACATGCGTGCATTTCGAGGTGCTTGACAACACGGGCATGACCGCCCTGGACACGGCGCGAATTCAGATTTACACGCTGCCGCCTGGTGGCATCGCCCACCTGGGGCCTTACACCACGGAGGCCCCGGTCTTTGACCAAACCTACTCGATTGCTGACGGGACTCTGGCACTGGAGGATTCCGGCATCAACTATTTGGGGTATGATCTTGTTTACTTTGACTGCTTCGGCAGTTGGTTCGATTTGGGGACGGGCACTTTCGGTATGCTGCTGACTTTCCCCGGCGCCGTGACGGGGGTGGAGGATTTCTGGGCCACCTCCAGCCCGGCTGAACCGGGCGAGAACGGTTTCACCTGGGGTGTACAGGCTCCGCTTCCAGCCTTGCTCGGTGGTACCTTTGCCTTCGACCTGACGGTTGAACTGTCACCGGGCGCCTGCTGCGACCACGATACCGGGATATGCAGCAACGGGGTGCTGTTCGATGACTGCCGCCTGCCGTTGCGATTCGCCCCCGACACCCTGTGCGCCGAACTCGACCCGCCTTGCAGCATCATAGGTGCGTGCTGCAACCAGGAGACGGCGGTGTGCAGTAACGGAGTGGCAGAGGAAGACTGCCCGGCGGAGGCATCGTTCTATGGGGCAACGACTTGCGAAGCCCTGCAACCGCCCTGTGGATATGGCGGTTGTTGCATCGGGGACGGTTGTGCGGTTGTTCTGAAGGAGGCTTGCGAGGTCCTGGGCGGTTTCTACATCGGTGGAGGCGACGAGTGCGACATGCACACGTGCGAGACGCTCTCGACCAACGGAGTCTGCTGCCACACCGGCGGCATCTGTGAACCGTCCTTCTCCCCCGAGGATTGCAAGGCAGCCGGCGGCACCTTCCACGGCTACGCCGCCACCTGCGACGACATCGACACCAACGGGCTGGCGGACATCTGCGAATTCGATTGCAACACCAACGGCGTGCTCGACGAACTGGACCTCTCACGCGGCAAGAGCGTGGATTGCAATTTCAACGGTATTCCCGACGAGTGTGATCTGGCGTTGGGGGATAGCCGAGACTGCAACACCAACGGCTACCCGGACGAATGCGACCGCAAATACTGGGAGACGGAGCACACCTGCTTCAGCGGGCCTGGTGGCGGTGTGTTACCGGGTTGCGAATGCTTCGATTACGACGCGGACGGGGACGTGGACCTGCGCGATTTCGCCGCGTACCAGGATGAGCACCGCTACTTTGGGAATGTTTATCTCAGCAACGGGACGGGGGGCGGGGACTGGTTCGACAGCGACACCTGGGACCAGAACAAAGTCCCCGGCACGCTGAGGGACTACGACGTGGTCAACATTTTGCCGGGCGACACGATCACCCAGTTGGCTCCCACGCCCTACACGTTGGCACGCTACGGTCTGGAGGCGGGCGCCGCCCACGTTTTCGAGCGAACCGCCGATCTGGCTGCCCTGATCGTCGTTTCATATGGGGAACTGATCACCACCAACGGGACAGATCTCGGTGAACCTCCCCCAAGCGGCGAACCCCCGCTGGGCCCGGGGCTGATCGTCGTTCGCAATGCGGTCACCCTATCGGTAGCCGGCGACATCGACATCGAGCGCCAGTACGACCCGAACTATTGCGATCTGGTGGACAATGCCCCGGTTCCGTTCGACACGCTAGGCCCCTGCGAGCCTCCCAAGGCCCGCGAGACCGACAAAGGCGACGACCAGGGCGACGACGAGCGCTGGGCCAACGAAACCACACACCGCGCCTTGACCACCGTCATCGTCGATAACAATCAGTGCAAGCTGCACGAGTTCCTGGTCGAGGAGTTGCTGCTGCCCGAGGGTATCGACACCACCGCCACCGGCAACGATGATACAAAGGCCGGCGCCACCGCCACCCAAAGCTACGCGGAATGGGTTATCGACGGCAGCCAATTCGAAGACGAGCCCTCGCGACGTTGCTTCCGCCATTTCCTCTGCCCCACGAACAACGCGCCGATGGCCCTTAACTACAACACCGCTCTGGAATGGGCCTTC
>JAGLWJ010000536.1 GCA_023133475.1 Phycisphaerae bacterium
TGCGACATCGCCGCCGGGACCAGCGACGACTGCAATGACAATGGCATCCCTGATGAATGCGAGCTGGAGATTGTCGGGGCTTGGCATAGTTGGAAGGAGCACGGCCCCACCGGCGAGTTGGGCATCGAACTGGACACGGCTGCCACCGGGAATGACACCACGCCGTCGGGCGGGGGTGCGGGCGTCGAGACCCGGCGTGAAAGTGTCACCAAGCTGACCTGCACGTTCAGCAAACCGGTCGATCCGGCCGGCTTCGACGAGACCGACGTCACCGTCTGCGGATGTGTCAACGGCACTTTGAACCCCACGAGCGTCTCACTCGACGCAACCAATACGGTGTTAACCATGAACTTCGGCTCTTGGCAGATCGGGAACGGGGAGATGGGAATCACGGCGGATCGCTACCTGATCGTGATCTCAGCCGACGTGATGGACATGGACGGCAACCACCTCGGTGGCGACCGCGACGTCGAGGTGATCGCCCAGTTCGGCAACGTGTTCAACTTTGGCCCCAGCGCCGGCGTGACCAACGTCACCGACTTGAATCAGATAAGTAGTCATCTCGGCGAAACCGTCCCCGATCAGACTGCGGTGAAGTACGACGTGTTCTATCTCGGTATCAGTGCCGGTGTGGTTAACACGACGGACTACAACCAGGTTTCGTCGAACCTTACGACCGGCGGCCCCGTCTGTCCCGAGCCGCCGATCTGCCCGTAAACCGGTTATCGGACCGGGCGTGAGCGATAAACCCAAAAGGCATGGGGCGCCTGCGCGAGACAGTTTTGTAGGTAAACAATTGCTCCCCCACCTTTAGAGAAGGTGGGGGAGCAATTCAACGAACCCTGCTCGATTTATCGCAGAGCGAGCGAAGATCGCAGAGTCCGGAAGATGTAGGGCGATTACGTCGTTTTCTCAGTTTTTCACGCTTCCCTTCTACACGCTCCCCTTCGGGTCGCCGCTAAACGCTACGGACTTGTCGCCGCTAAACGCTACGGACTTGTTGCCGCTAAATACCCCGGCGCCGTTGCGAACGTCCACATTCTCCATTTTCAATTCATCACGTTTCCCATCCCCCATTTTCCATTTTTCATTTTCAATTTTCCATTTCCTGCATGCTCCGCGGTGAATTAGATGCGATACCTCTCCACACCCGGCGGAAAAGGCGGGTGGAACCCGCCCTACAATGGCAGCCGTTTTTCTATTGCGGCGGAACGGGAAAGGGGCTATACTCTCCTCAACGATCATTTGCTTTCTCGGACGCAGCCGTTGCGGCGGGGGTGGGAAGATGTGTTCTCGTTGCATCACCGTAGGGTTCACTGCGGAGTGTGCCCCTGATACGCATGGCCGGCGGGGAAAACAACCTTGTAACAGTGTGCAGAGAGTGTGTTGGTCGCCCAAAAACCATGCCGGGGCCGTGTTGACCGGGCATGCAGGGCAGGAGGTTTCGCAATGAGGAGACGACCGAAACTATCGGGAATGATGCTCATAATGGCCTGTGTCTGGGGGCTTGTTCCCGGAATCGCTCAGGTGGCCAATGCGGACACCTGGGAACGGGTCAATTTCGCGGCGGGTGCCCCTATCCAATGCGTGAACTTCGAGCAGGCCCAGTGCATCAAGGTTAACGACGGGAACCGCTACACCTACGGCCAGAGCATGGGGCTAAAGGCTGACACCATTGCGACCGTGGACGTCATTCTCCCTCTGGATGCGTATGTGACGGACTTGTACTGGGAGATAGTCATCTACATCAGTTGGGGCAGCCCTTACGCTCAGTTGCAGATACGGCAGGGGGATGACGACTGGGTGGCAATCGCCGAAGCGCCGGGCGGAATCGGTGGAGGAACCGTTGAGCTAGGCTCGGCAACCCGCATCACCCAAGCCCGCATCGTGGCAACCAGCGGCAATCATACGGTTTTTGGCAATATCTACCGCGTCTATGAGCTGGAGGTTTGGGGTGATGCGGCAGAGCCGCTGCCCGATGACTATTTCGACGGGTATCCACGTTGGTCGGAATACGGGGCGGATCCGGTCAACACCTCCACCGGGAACTTCACCCACAAAGAAACCGACTTGTCCATCGCCTCCCGCGGGCTTGCGCTGGAGTTCTCGCGGCATTACAACAGTCGGAACAGCAAACCAGGCCCGCTAGGCCCGGCTTGGACACACTCCTATAACATCGTGCTGGAGGACGGCTTACCGGACGATCAGGTAACCGTCCGCTGGGGCGACGGGCGAACCGTCTACTGGACCGACGATCTCCAAGGCGGTTACGAACCAACCTATGCGGGCTGCAACGACGTGCTGGTCAAAAACGGCGACGGCACCTGGATGCTCACCAGGAAGAATCTGGAGGTATACCGGTTCGATTCGGGCGGCAGGCTCACCAGCATTGCCGACCAGAACGAGAACACTATAACGCTGGCCTACAACGACCCCAGTGTGCCCGACTTCGTGACCGGGGTGACCGACCCGGCGGGACGAACGCTGGTGCTGGACTTCAATAGCAACGGGTTGCTTGGGAGTGTGACCGATTTCGCCTCCCCACCCCGCACGGTGCAGTACAGCTACACGGGCGGCCGGTTGACGCAGGTGACCGATGCACTCGGCAACACGATCGGCTACGGATACAACGGGAATGGTTACCTGGAAACCCTCACCGACCAACGCGGTGTCACCACGGTCACCAACATCTACGACGGCGAAGGACGGGTCATCGAGCAGCGCGACGGGCAAAACAACGCCACCACCTTCCAGTACAACACGCCCGCACAAGACCAGACCACCGTGACACAGACCGTAACGGTTGAGGGGGTGCCTCGCACAGTCCAGCACATTCACACATATCGGGAACGCAAGAAGTTGCTGCTGTCGAGCGAGAATTCGCTGGGGCACAGTGTGGCTTTTACTTACGACGACGACAACAACCGCAATTCGATCACCGACCGCAACGGCAACACCACCCAATTCACCCATGACTCCAGGGGCAACGTGACTTCGACCACCGAACTGGACGATCCCACCGATCCCAATGACGGCGGCGTTACGACGGTCGAGCACAACGACTCACGGTTCCCCGATCTGCCGACCAGGGCAATCGACCCGGGAGGCTATATCACCGAGTGGGCTTACGACAGCCACGGTAATAAGTTGACTGAAGTTCGCTGGCTGGATGCCGAGCAGACCGAGTCCGTCACGAAAAGTTGGACGTACAATGGCTATGGTCAGCGCCTCACCGAGACCGACGAACGGGGCAACGTCCACCAGTGGATTTATGACGCGGACGGCTTGCTGGTCGAGGAGATCGACCGGGAAGGCAACCACACATGGCACGGCTACGATGAACTCTGGCGACGAGTTTGGAAGACCGACGGTCGCGGAAGCGGGCCGGAGGACCCCGCCTACACCACCCACTACGTTTATGACGACGCGGATCGGCGGATCGGGGCCACCGGCCCGCCAGTGGGCTTGTCGACCAACGGTATCACCTGGGCCTACGCCTACGACGGGGTGGGCAATCGCACCAGCGTCATCAATGGCGAGGGGGACACCTGCACTTACTTCTACGATCTCAACAATAATCTGACCCGCGTGGTGGAGCCGCTCGACGGTGATCCGATGGGGCGGGTGACTCGCCATGAATATGACGAGCTGAATCGCAGAGTGCTGATGATCGATGCCAACAGCAACGCCATCCATTATAAATACGATGACCGAGACCGGTTGATCGAAATCAAAGATGCCCGGGGCAACCTGTGGGCCTACTCGTATGACCCACACGGGAATATGCTGGCGAGAACCGATCCGTCGGGTGTCACCACGACCCACGAGCACGACGCCCTGCACCGTGAGACGCTGATCCGCGACGAGTTGAACAACGAGAAGCAATTCGAGTACGACAAACTCGGCTGGTTGACTCGTGAAATCAATGCCGATGCCAAGGAAACCGGCTACAGTTACGACGCCCTGGGGCGACTGACCTGCGTGATCGACGCCGGGTGGGGCTGGACGCAATACTGGCACGATGAGTCCGGGAACCTGATCGAGATCGAAGACGCCAACGCTCACGTAATCAGCCTCCGCGAGTACGACGCGATGAACCGGCTGATTTGGGCTGAGGATGGTAACGGAAACGTTTACGACTATGCCTACGACGCGGTCGGCAACCAGACGTGGGTCAGGGATGCCCGAGAACAGGAGACCTTCCTCGCCTTCGATGCCGAGAACCGCCTGATCCAAATCGACTATCCCGACGCCACCACGGTGACCTACGATTACGACAACAACGGCAACCGCATCGAGATGACCGATGCCAACGGGTTGAGCAGTTTCACCTACGACAAGTTGAACCGCCTGCGCTCCGGCACGGACAGCTTCGGCCGGCAGGTGCAGTACGACTACGATGCGGCGGGCAATCGCACCTTGCTCACTTACCCTGACGGAAATCAGGTGACATACAGTTACGACTCCGCCAATCGGTTGACCGCGATCGCCGACTGGGCTTCGCGAGTCACGCAGTACGGCTACCACGGGACGCAACTGGAGACGGTCACGTATCCCAACGGGGTGGTCGAGACATGGGGCTATGACGACGCGGGGCGGGTGACATCGTTGGGCACTCAGGACGCAGGCTCCAACGGGCTGTTGGGGTTTGCGTGGGCGCGCGGCGGTGAGGGGAACCCGCTCTCCGTGACGGAAACCGGCACCTTGCCGCAGCCTCCGCCGGAGCAGGCTGTCATTGACTACGAATACGACACCGACAATCGCCTGGTCGGCTCCAGCCAGGGCAGCTTCGAGTTCAACAGCAACGGCAACCTGATCTCACGCACGGTGCAGGGTGTGACCACCACCTTCGCTTACGACAGCGAAGAGCGTCTGGTGTCGCAGGCAACCGGCGGAGATATGGTGCAGCACGTTTACGACGGCGACGGGTGCCGAATCGCCCGGATCGAAAACGGCGTGAGCACCGCCTACGTGCTGGACCGCAGCCAATCAATGAGCCACTTGCTGTGCGAGGTCAACACAAACGGTGAGATCATCGCGTATTACATCCAAGGCCCGCAGCTCGTCGCTCGAATCGGCGCGGACGGCACGCAGCGATACTACCACACCAACGACATCGGCAGCGTGGTGGGGCTGACCGACCAGAACGGGCAGATTACCGACCGCTATGGCTATACGCCGTTTGGGGTGCTCGTTGCACGCGAGGGGGCCACTCCGAACCCGTTCACTTACGTGGGTGGTCTGGGGGTGATGGCTGATGCGGACGGCTTGTACTTCATGCGGGCGAGGTTCTACGATCCCAACACGGGCAGATTCCTGGGCAAGGACCCCCTGCAAGGGACACCCGCCGACCCGAGAAGTTTGCATCGCTATGTGTATGGGTTCAACCGCCCGGTGCTGCTGGTCGATCCGACGGGGCTGTTTCCGGATGTGGACCTTAGTGAACTGCTGGAGTTCATAAAGGATCAGGCTGCCGAATTGGCACGAGACCTGGGGCTTCTGTGGGCTCAGGTGAAACTCATCGCGGCGGGTCATCCGGTGTCCGGCGCTGCCGCCGGGGCTCTCCGCGGCATACTGAGTGAGTTGTCTGCCGCTCTGCATGTGTGGGAAATAGCGGAGCGGGGCATCAGCGTTCTGGATCGCCTGGAAAACCTGGACATGTCCGAGGCCGCCAAGAAAGGCTATACCGGCAAGGATTTGTCCGACTCGCTCATGAAGCAAGTGATGAAGGACAACTTTGAAAGCCCGGCATGGGGAATAGACTTTGATGATTAGGAGGAATGCCATGAACAAGTGGGCTCCAATAACCGTAACATCGGCGCTCTGCATGATCCTTGCTACGAACGCAGTGTCGGCGATCACCTATGAATATGACGATCTGGGCCAGTTGACGCGGGTGATCAACGACGACGGTTCGGCGATCCTTTACGAGTATGACGCCGTGGGCAACCGCACTCGCCTGGCCACCTGCTCCGTTGCCGACGCGGTTTATCTGGCGGTCTACGTCGATCCGCCGGGCAGCGGCTCGGTGACTCTCGAACCGGACCTGCCCTTGTATTCGCCGGGAACGCCGATCACACTCACGCCGGTTCCGCACGGAATCTGCGAACTTGTCGAGTGGAGCGGTGATGTCCCCACTGGTCACGAGCACGACAACCCCTTAACCATAACCGCCGACCAGTGCATCATGCGGATCACCGCCCACTTCACATCGTCCTGGGGCGACATGCGCGACGATTGCAACACCAACGGCATCCCCGACGGATGCGAGGGCGGCGATGATTGCAACGCCAACGGCATCCTCGATGAGTGCGAGCCGGACTGCAACGCCAACGGAATTCCCGACGACTGCGACATCAGCTTCGGAACCAGCGATGACTGCGACGAGAACGGCAAACCCGACGAATGCGAGTGGGCCGACTGCAACAACAACGACGCCCTCGACGCTTGTGACATCATCGAGGGCACCAGCCTGGATTGCAACGAGAACGACGTTCCCGACGAGTGCGACATCAGCGGCGGCACCAGCACCGACCTCGACGGCAACGGCGTTCCGGACGAGTGCGACGACTGTAATATGAATGGGATCATGGACCGTTGCGACATAAGTTGCGACGGTCTCTGCGCGAGCATCCCCGAGTGCGGCCTCATCGCCGATTGTCAGCCCGATAACATTCCCGACGACTGCCAGCTCCTCGGCGAACTGGAGTACGCCTACCGCCTGGATGACGGCACGCATGAGACCGCGTTGGGGCTTTCCGGCGGCGGCAGTGTGGCTTGGATTAACCGCTTCATTGTCGAGGACGGCTACGAGACCATCGGGGCGATCCGTCTGGCGTGGGGGGGGGTTGCCGACGGCACGCCGACGACGGTGTACCTGTGGAACGACCCCAACGGTGACGGCAACCCGACAGATGCACAGGTGCTGGCTTCCGCCGAGACCGTGTCCGCCAACGGCAACACGAACCTCTTCACCACCGTGTACATCGCCGAGACTTACGTGGGGCCTGTGGGGACCAGCTTCTTCGCCGGAGCCATCGCCTATCACTTGGACGGGGAACACCCCGCCTCGCTCGATATGAGCACGTCTGCGGGTCAGAGTTGGCTTGCCGGCGATTCGGCCCCGCTTGATCCCAACAACCTCGGCGCCGCCAACTTGGGGCCATCAACGGTGGACTCGCTGGGGGCCCCGGGAAACTGGTTGCTCCGGGTCAAAGCCTTCGGAACCAATGACTGCAACGACAACGGCATTCCCGACGACTGCGAGCCGGACTGCAACGGCAACGGCGTGGCCGACGAGTGTGACATCACTGCCGGCACCAGCCACGATTGTCAGCCCAACGGCATCCCCGACGAATGTGAGCCGGACTGCAACGCCAACGGCATCGCCGACGAGTGCGACATCACTGCCGGCACCAGCGACGACTGCAACGCCGACACCGTGCCCGACGAGTGCGAGATAAGTGCCGGAACCGGCTCGGACTGCAACACTAACAGCGTCCTGGACGAATGCGATATCGACATCGGAACCAGCGACGACTGCAATGCCAACGGCAATCCCGACGAGTGCGATGTCGAGCGGTGCTATAACCTGTGGGACGGGTTCAGCGAATTCGCAAGCAACACGCCGATGCATGGATTTGATGGTGTCCCCTACCCCGACGGCGGTGACGGGAGCATCTGGATCAATCCCAACGGCAACGCGAAAATCGACCGGCGAGGCTGCGAGAGTGGCAGTCTGGCCGACCGGGCGGTGCAGGTCAGCGTGCCGGGCGGAACCGGAACCCCCGACGATTGGTACGTAATCAGCGAGTATCTCCAGCCGTATTACGGCGTGCTCCCGCCCAGGGAACGCATTCATTCCCTGACCTTCAGGGCGAAGGTGGGCTTGAATCTCGATCCCGGGACGGACTGGCAGTTCTCCCTTGTCGATGCCACCAACACCGAGAAGGTGATTATTATTCAGTTCTCCTCCACTGCCTCGTGGATATTGCCTGGTTCCATAGCGGTTGAGAACCCCCCGGGGCAGTATATCGACACCGGAGTCACCATTGAGTTAAACACGTGCTACGATATCGGGATCACGCTGGACAACAATTCAGGCACCGTGGCTGTTTATATCGACGACGAGTTGAAAGTGCTCACCCCGCTTGCGACAAACGCCCGCCGGGTGGACTACTTCCGCGTGGATACGGTGGGTAACGGGTCGGGCAGCACCTCCAGCGCGACTTTCAAGCTCGACTATTTTGATCAGTGCCTGACCGGCGGTTTGGTGGTCCCACCGAGCCAGTTCCCCGATTGCAACGGTAACGGAACACTTGACGAATGCGATCTGGCTGATTGTGCCGGCGACCCCGCCTGTGACGACTGCAACCTCAACG
>JAGLWJ010000537.1 GCA_023133475.1 Phycisphaerae bacterium
GGTGGGGGACGCAAATGCCTGACGCAAATCGTGTCCCCCAGATGTAGGGCGGGTTCCACCCGCCGTTCCATACCACGAAGGCGGGTAAAACCCGCCCTACAACTGAAAGTTGGAGATTCAAGAAAACACCACCCAGGCGACATTCTCAATTCTCAATTCCTCTCTCTGCCCGGGGGATGCTCATGTCAGCCATCCAGCCCATCGGCGATGCGGCTGCGAAGAGAATCAGCCGTCGCATCGTCCAGCGACTGGGGATGCCATCTATAGCCCAACCCGTCACCCTCTTTGCGGGGGATAACGTGAACATGCACGTGCATGACTTCCTGGCCGGCCACCTTGCCGTTATTCAGTAGAACATTAAAGCCCGTAGACCCGGTGGCGGACTGAACTGCCTTGCCAAGCATGGGAAGCCGACTCAACATCGCCCCGGCTATGTCCGCGGGCATCTGGTCAAAACTGCCGAAATGCCCCTTGGGGACCACCAGACAATGCCCCGGGGCAAGAGGGGCAACGTCCAGAAAAGCCATGCACACCGCGTCCTCAAATACCTTACGCGCCGGTATCTCGCCTGCCACAATCCTACAAAAAATGCAATCGCCCGCAGACATCCACTACCCGTCCCGACTGACTACTCTTCCGCGCGCTGCTCGGCGTTGTCCTGGGCTGGTTTGGCATCGCTCTGCGGCGTAGTGTCCACCTGCGCCTGCGGCGCCGGTTTCTTGCCTCCGGCAGGAGCACTGCCCTTCGCCGCCTTGACCGCAAATGCGTAACGGGCATCCGCCTTCCGCCGCCGCCACGTCTTCCGCGGCTTGGTGATGCTGCCCGGAGACTCCTCATCGCCAACAAGCTGCACCACCGCCAACGGGGCATGATCCCCCACGCGGCGGTCAGCCAGGCGAATCAACCGGGTATAACCGCCCTTACGATCCTGATAACGCGGGGCAATGGTCTCGATCAGACGATGCGTAACCGATTCGGCGGTAAAGGATAAACGACCCTTCGGAGCCCCTGCACGATGCCGGCGACCGCTGGGCGAACGCAAGACCCGCTCCCGCTTCGCATCAGACAGCAGCCCATACTCCTCCCGATGGTCGGCGGGGATAATCGCCCGATCGCCCAGATGCTTGTGCAACTGACGCCGCGCCGACAAACGCACCGATACCGTCGGGCCTTTGGCAGCCTTTAAGGCCAACGTGATCAACCGCTCCGCAAACGGCTTAAGATTACGCGCCTTCTCCAACGTCGTGCGAATTTGCCCGTGCTCAAAGAGACTTTGAGCCATGTTCCGTCTCAACGCCCGCCGATGAGATGACGTGCGGTTCAGCTTTCGATGCGCTACGCGGTGTCGCATGATATTCTACCTATATCCACCAAAGGCTGTGTTCGCACGGGAAACGCACGACCTGACAACCCTCTATTCAACACTCTGAAAGTTTATGTTCCCAAACTGTTGGCGAACCTCAATATCGTCAGCCGTATCTTCCACCGGGGCAGGTGCCGACATCGCCCCGATTTCCCCATCTTCAACACCAGTCATCCCCAACGTCAGACCCCAATCAGACAACTTGCGGCGCACCTCGCGTAACGAGGTCCGACCGAAGCTGCGCACGCGGAGCAGTTCGGCTTCGGTTTTCCGGACCAACTCGCCGACAGTCCGAACCCGGGCCGCCTCCAGGCAGTTGCCGGCCCGAACCGACAACTCCAGGTCCGCAACGGGGCGGGCAAGCTTGGCTTCTATCTCCGCCACGTGAGCCGGCTTGACCGGCAAAACCTCCGGCGGCTCCACCACCAATTCCTGACCCAACTCATGGTACTGCACGAATGGGTTCAGGTGTTTCCGCAGAATCTTGGATGCTTCAACCACGGCGTCTTCCGGATTGACCGTGCCCTTGGTCCAAACTTCCAGAATCAACCGATCGTAGTTGGTCTGCTGACCCACCCGCGTCTCTTCGGTCTTGTAGCGCACCCGCTCCACCGGGGAGAAGACCGACTCGATGGGAATAACGCCGATTTCCTGCTCCGCAGCCGCGTTCTCCTCCGCAGTTGCGTAACCGCGACCGGTGCGCAGGATCATGTCCATACGGAACTCGACATCTTCGGTCAGCGTCGCCAACAACTGATCCTGATTCACAATGGTGATCGCCGGGTCCGCCACCACATCCGAGGCACGAACCTCACCCTTGGAATTACGCGATACTGTCATGGTTTTGGGCGTATCACTGTCCAGACCAACGACCAGGCTCTTGACATTCAGGATGATGTCGGTGACATCCTCAAGGACGCCCGGAATGGTGCTGAACTCATGGGAAACCCCTGCGATCTTGACCGTGGTCACCGCCCCACCTTCCAGGCTGGACAGCAACACCCGACGCAACGAGTTCCCTATGGTGATCCCAAAACCACGTTCAAACGGTTCGATGATGAATCGACCGTACCGGTCCGTGCTGACACTTGAATCCAGCTCGACCTGGCTTGGCAGTTCCAACCCGCGCCATCTGATAGGCATTGGCCTCTTCTCCTAGCAGCGTCCAATCTCGTGACACGGGGACCTGCCCAAACAGGCCCCCCCCCAATGCAACAGCACACCCGGTTTAACGACTGCACATCTCCACGATGTACTGCGTTTCAACCGGAATCTGGACTTCCTCGACGCTGGGCAAGGCGTTGACCACCCCTTCCAGCGTGCCGGAGTCCAGATCAAGCCACGACTGAACAGCCGGGCCGCCACCATCCCCTACCGCCGAGCGAACCAGTTTCTGGCTTCGCTCCGCAGGGCGCACCTTAATTTTGTCCCCAGGCTTGACCAGATATCCGGGACGGTCAACCCGCCGCCCGTTAACCTGCAAGTGCCCATGAACGATGGTGCTGCGCGCCGCCCGCCGCGACGGGGCGAAGCCCAACTTGTAAACCACGTTGTCAAAACGCCGCTCGAGCACAATGAGCAGTTCATCGCCGGTATTGCCTCTGGCTCGCTCAGCCATCCGGAAATAACGGATAAACTGCTGCTCCAGAACGCCGTAGTAGCGCTTCACTTTCTGCTTCTCGCGCAGGCGGATACCGTAGGTGCTCGCCTTGCGGCGGCGCCACGTATGTTGACCCGGAGGTGAGCTACGCCACGAACGCTCCATCGCGCACTTGGCGGTCTCGCACCGAACCCCCTTGAGCATCAACTTCACGCCTTCACGCCGGCAGAGCCGGCAAACTGCTCCGATGTATCGTCCCATGGTTCGTCGCCCTGCTAATCGACTACTGTCTCAACCTGCGGTGATTTATCCGCCCCAACGCAAATTCCCTACACTCGTCGCCGCTTGGCTGGGCGACATCCGTTGTGCGGAATCGGCGTAATGTCCTCGATCGACTGAATACGCAGCCCCGCCGCCTGAAGAGCGGTTATGGCCGACTCACGCCCGGACCCGGGGCCTTTGACGCGAACCTCGACCTCGCGCATGCCGAACTTCCGTGCCGCCGAACCGGCTTGCTCACCGGCTCGCTGGGCTGCAAACGGGGTGCTCTTCCGCGTGCCCTTAAAGCCCACCGTGCCCGCCGAGGACCAGCACAGCACCTCGCCACCGGCGTCGGTGATGGTCACAATGGTGTTGTTGAACGTCGCCTTGATAAAGGCGATACCACGGGCCACATTTCGCCGGGCCTTACGCTTGCCCCCGCTTCTTTTAGCCACGATGCATCTCCTTCACGCCCTTCTTCCCGGCAACGGTCTTTTTGGGGCCCTTGCGGGTGCGTGCGTTGGTCCGCGTCCGCTGGCCTCGCACCGGCAGACCGCGCCGATGACGCAGGCCACGATAGCACGCAATGTCACGCAACCGCGTAATGTTCGATTGAACCATCCGCCGAAGCTCACCCTCGACCTGATAGTTCCTCTGGATCAAATCCGCCAACCGGGACAGCTCATCCTCGGTCAGGTCCTTCGCCTTGGTGTGCGGTTCGATGTTCGCTTCTTTGAGCACCTGTTCCGCAATATGCGGGCCAACCCCGTAAATGTACCGGAGCGCAATCCACACAGGTTTATCGTTCGGAATATCGACACCTACGATACGGGGCACTGGAAGTCTCCTTTACCCTTGACGCTGCTTATGACGCGGATTCGTCGAGCAAATCACCCGCACCACGCCCTTGCGCTTCACAATTTTGCAATTCTCGCATATTCGCCTGACACTGGCTCGCACTTTCATCAGACCACCTCCACCGGGACGAAAGCCCGGCAACATTCACCTGCGATCACCCCAGGTCAAAATCTCGCCCCCATCACGGGTAACCGCCACGGTATGCTCGAAATGGGCTGAGTGGCTTCCATCCTCGGTAACCACCGCCCAATGATCCGGGCGGGCATACTGCACACGAGCAGACCCAAGGTTGACCATGGGCTCGATCGCCAGCACCAGCCCCCTCTCAAGCACGAAATCCGACTTCTTCTGTGCCCGGTCATGGTAATTGGGCACCTTGGGGTCCTCATGCATATCACGCCCGATTCCGTGGCCGACAAAATCACGCACAACCGACAAATCGTGCCCCTCGACGAACGCCTGCATCTCCCCGGCGATCTCACTCCACAGACACTTCTCTCTGATCCGGGAGATCGCCAACTCCAGGACACGTCGCGTGACGTCCAACAAGTGCCCCACGCGGTCATTCACACGCCCGACAGGAAAGGTTCTGGCTGAGTCTCCACAGTACCCGTTCAGCCGCACGCCACAATCAATACTCACCACGTCGCCTTCTCGCAGGCAACGGTCGCCGGGAATCCCGTGCACCACCTCATCGTTCACGCTGGTGCACAATGCCGCCGGGAAAGCGATCCTGGCGTGCGGGGTTCGCACTCCCTTGAAAAGGGCAACCCCACCCGCATCGGAGATCAACTTTTCCGCGACCTCGTTCAACTCGCCCGTGGTCACCCCGGGCTTGACCAACTCTTCCATGCGGTCCAAAACCTGCCCGACAATCCGGCCGGCCTGCCGCATCAACTCTATCTCGCGAGCGCTTTTCAGGACGATTCCCGTGCTCCGCCTGACTCTGCTCGCCATCCAACACCACTCCTCCCGCCTATACGACAGGCACCTTGCCTACCGCCCGCCTCGAATCGGGCCTTGGTTGCCCAGGAACCCCTCGTATTTACGCATGATCAAGTT
>JAGLWJ010000538.1 GCA_023133475.1 Phycisphaerae bacterium
GGTGCGACTCCATGAAGAAACCGTCCGAGGTCTTGGACAGGGTCAGCATGCCCGATATCTTCGCCATGTCCTTCGGCGGCACCACTCCCACCGACAGCACCAGCATGTCCAGTTCGTGCCGTTCCAGACGGCTGCTGGTGGTGTTTTCGACGGTGACGGTCAGATTGCCCGTTTCGGGGTCTTCCTCGACGTCGCCCGGCAGGCCACGGATGTAGCGAGTCCCCGCCTCCTTGGACCGCTGGAACATGTCCTCGAACGACTTCCCGGACGCCCGGATGTCCTGGTAGAACACCACATTCTGCACGTCCGGGTAGTGGTCAGCCAGCAGCAGAGTGTCCTTGATCGTGTTCATGCAGCAGATGTTCGAGCAGTAAGGCCGACCGATCTTCGGGTTTCGTGAGCCGACGCACTGGATGAATCCGATCCGCAGAGGCAGCTGGTGATCGCTGGGGCGCACGAAGTGCCCGGCGGTGGGGCCGCCCGCGCAGATCAAACGCTCGAACTCCATCGAGGTGATCACGTTGTCGAAGCGGGCGTACCCGTACTCGTCCATCTCGGTCGGGTCGTACACGTCCAGACCGATGGCTACGATCACCGCACCGACCTCGCGTGTCACGATCTCGTCGCGGTCGTCGTAGTTGATGGCCTGCTTCTCACAAACCTCGAAACATTTCCCGCATGCGATCGGGTTGTTGCCCAGGCAGTCGTCCATGTTCAGGATATAGGAGCAGGGGACCGCCTGCGGGAATGGGATGTAGATGGCTTTTCGGGAAGAAAGCCCCATCTGGTACTCATCCGGCTTGACCACCGGGCATACCTTGACGCACTCGGCGCAGGCATTGCACAGGGTAGGGTCGACGTAGCGGGCTTTCTTGCGAATCTTCGCCGTGAAGTTCCCGATGTAGCCCGAGACTTCCTCGACTTCGCTGTAGGTGAGCAGCTCGATGTTCGGATGCCGACCGGCATCGATGGCCTTAGGCCCAAGAATTCATATCGAGCAGTCCATGGTGGGATAGGTCTTATCCAGTTGAGCCATTATCCCACCGATGGACGGCTCCTTCTCGACCAGGACCACCGGATGCCCGGCGTCAGCCAGTTCGATGGCGGCTTCGATGCCTGCCACTCCCCCGCCGATCACCAGGGCTCGCTTGGTGACCGGGACGGTGAGTTCCTCTTGTGGTTGCAGGAAACGTGCCCGGGCCACCGCACTGGCTACCAGGTCCTTCGCCTTGAGCGTCGCCCCATCCCAGTCCCCGGGATGCACCCACGAGCAGTGTTCGCGCAGGTTGGCCATCTCCATCAGGTAAGGATTGAGCCCGGCTTCACGCACGCACTGCCGGAAGGTGGGCTCATGCTGACGCGGTGTGCACGAAGCCACCACCACCCGGTTCAGCCTATGCTCGCGGATCGCGTTTTTGATCTCGTTCTGGCCCGGGTCCGCGCAGGTGTACTTGTTGCGGACTGCGCACACCACGTCCGGCAGTGTCGCGGCGTACTCCGTCACCGCCGCGCAGTCCACCGCACCGGCGATGTTCAGCCCGCAGTCGCAGATGAACACCCCCATCCGAATCTCGCCATTAGTCGGCTCAGCAACCATAAGCGTGCCCTTCCTGTATCTTAGGAGCTATCAGCTTTCAGCTTTCAGCGGGTGTCCCATGCCGCTTCGAATGCCGCTCCCTTACGGTCGCGGTACTGATTGGTTCGAACTCCTTGGAGCTATTAGCTTTCGGTCTTCTGGCTGATAGCTGACAGCTCCTTCATCATTTCAGCGCGCCAGCCACCAACTCAGCTACGTCGCGCATTTCGATCTCGATCTCGCCTCCGAGTTTTGGGTCCTTCATGGCACAGCGGAAGTGTATCTGGCACTTCGGGCAGGCTGTCACTAGCACCTCCGCACCCGTCGCCCGCGCTTCGCGTAGACGCTCCACCTGAATCTGCTTGGCGAAGCGATCACAGTTCGACCAGGTCCCTCCTGCACAGCACATCGCCGCCGGTCCCGACCTCCGCATCTCAACATGTTCGACCCCGGGCAAAGCCGCCAACACCTGCCGGGGAGAATCGTAAATGCCCAGATGGCGGCCAAGGCGACACGGATCCTGAAACGTCACACGACGACGGCTGTTCGTTGTCTTGAACGAAAACTCCGTCCACTGTTGAGCCAGAAACTCGGTGATGTGGATGATCTGCGGCGGAGTGCCCTCGAAGAACGGTTCATAGTCGATCTTCCACGTTCGCAGGCACTCGGCACAGGAGGTCACCAGCATCTTCGCCCCGCTGTCTGCCACCAGCTTGACATTATGCTTCGCCAGCAACTCGAAGTTCTTGCGGTCGCCGTTCCACAACAGATCATGCCCGCAGCAGCGCTCCTCCGCCGACACCACCGGGGTCACCCCCGCCGTGTTCATAAGCCGCACCGCCGCCCGTGTGCCTTCCAGCGTCGTCACCTTCAAGTCCGGGAAGAAGGCATCGTAATACATCGTGCAGCCGGTCCAGTAGAACACCTCACCTTTCTTGGGTTCGGTTTTCAGGTCCGCGCCAAGCCAATCCATCCGGCGCTGTTCCGTTCCACCGGTGGCCATCATCCGCATCACCGATTGCAGAGCCCCGCCGTGGGGGCATTCCGGCTCGACGCCCTCGCGGTATGAAAGCTCGCGGAGCTTCCGGACCAACTCGGTGTAATTGACCTGGGCTGGGCAACGCCGATCACACAGGCTGCACGTCAGACAATTGAACAGTGTGCCGTTGTCACCAATCACCGACGGCTGCCCCAGGTTGGTGGCCAACACATGCCGACGCGGGCTGTAGGCGCCACCGGCCCGCGCGATCGGGCAGGTAGCGGTGCATTTCCCGCAGTCGTAGCAGGCCCACGCCCTGGTCTGTTTGGCAGCTTTTGCAAGTTCCGGCATAAATGGCTACTCCATAGAGCTATCAGCTATCAGCGGGTGCCCCATCCCGTTTCGCCGGTCCGGAGGACCGGCGAACGGGGTGAGGGACCCATAGCCGCTCCCTTACGGTCGCGGTACTGATTGGTTCGAGTCAGTCCCCCACCGCATTCGCGTCCCCCACCGCTAAAGCGATGGGCCACCCACCTGCAACAAATTCCACCATCGGAAAACACTCCTTGGAGCTATCAGCTTTCAGCTTCGGCGCACTCTCTGGCTGATAGCTGATAGCTGATAGCTGATAGCTGACAGCTTCCTAGCCGACAGCTTACTAGGCCCCAGCTTGCGGACCTGATCGGTGAACTCGTTAATCACCTCCGCAAACCGGGCGCCCTCGGCGGCGCTGATCCACTCCAGCCGCAGACGCCCCTCCTCCAAACCCAACAGCTTGACCACGTTCTTCGTCTTCTCGAATTGCTCGACCGCACGCTCGTTTCCGAAGATGTAGTGGCAGTCCCCGAAGTGGCAACCCGAGACCAGCACGCCGTCAGCACCCTTTTCAAACGCTCGCAAAACAAACCCCGGCTGAATCCGCCCGCTGCACATCACCCGGATCATCCGAAAGTGCGGCTGATGCTGGATGCGCGAGACGCCGGCTGTGTCCGCACCCGCATACGAGCACCAATTACACGCGAATACCACAATGCTCGGCTCCCATGACGGCGGTGAGGTGACCCCGCGCTGACGCTTGGGGCTCAGATTTTTGCTCGTCATGATGCCACCTCCTCGGCGAAGAATGCGTCGATCATGGCGTGCACCTGGTTGTCTGTAAAGTGCTTCGACGTAATCGCGCCGGACGGGCACCAACTGGTGCAAGTCCCACAGCCCTTGCATAAGGACGCATTGATGCGGGCGGTGAAGACCCCAGGAGCCGTCTCGACCAGTTGCGGGGCATGAAACTGGCAGATGTCAACGCATGTGCCACAAGTACGGCACTTCACCTCGTCCACCACCGCCACCGCCGGGTCGAGCTTCACCTTGTCATAAGCCAAAAAGACCGAGGCTTTAGCCGCAGCCGCCGAAGCCTGTGCAACGCTGTCCACAATATCCTTAGGCCCTTGAACCGTACCCGCCAGCAACACCCCCTCCACGGCAGTCTCCACCGGAGCCAACTCGGGGTGCAGCTCCAGGAAGAAACCGTCAAGCCCCAGGCTGGCTTTGAGCAGGTCGTGGAATCGCGCCGTCTCCGGCTGACGCGGGCGCATCCCGACACTCAAGATCACCAGGTCGGTCGGCACCTCCAGCCGTCGCCCAAGCAGGTCGTCGAAACAGCGAACGGCTTCGGCACGCTGCTCACCGATCACCTCCGGTTTCTCGCCCGGCGGGATGCGCACAAACAGCACGCCCATGCCCCGCGCCTGGCGATACATCTCCTCTGCCCCGGCGGAGATCGTCCGAATGTCACGATAGAAAATCGTCGTGTCGATGCCCATCTTGCAGAGCTGTATCGCCTGCTTGATCGCCGTGGGGCAGCAGTAGCGCGAACAACCGGTGAAGCCTTCCGGATCACGCGAGCCCACGCATAGAATAAACGCCGCGCTTTGGGGATGCCCTCCGTCAACAGGCAAGGGTCCCCGCGCTTGCGATTGGAGCTCAAAGGAGGAGAACACACGCTCCAGTTCCTCACTGGTCAGCACGTTGGGATACTTGCCGTAACCAAACTCGCCCTGCGGATCGTGCAGGTCGGCACCGATAGCCAGGATGATCGCCCCAATAGGCAAGACCTCTTCCTTACCGGTTTGGGACGCCCTCAACGTGACCTCGAAGTTGCCGACAAAACCGGTGATGTTTTCGACCTCAGTGTTCAGCAGCACCCGTGCTCCGCTGTCGGTCAGGCGTTTGAGCTTTTCCTCCACCACTTCAGCCGCCAGGCGCATGTTGGGGTAAAGGTACTTCAGGTTGGCACCCGCCAATCGCCCACCCAGACGGTCGGTCTTCTCCACCAGGGTGACGGGGAATCCCTGCACCGCCAGATCGGTGGCAGCCTGAATCCCCGCGATCCCACCGCCGATGACCAGGGCGGCATGGGTCATGGGCACCTCGCCCTCATGGAGCGGTTCGAGGTGGCGGGCCCGGGCGACACCCATCCGGATCAGAGTGCGGGCTTTTTCCTGGGCTGCGTTTGCCTCTTTCGCGTGCACCCACGAGCACTGGTCGCGGATGTTCACCATCTCCAACAGGTACGGATTAAAACCGATCAGTGCGAAAGTCTCTCGGAAGATCGGCTCGTGCGTGCGCGGCGTACATGCGGCGATCACCACCCGGTTCAACTTGTGCTCGCGGATGAGTTCAACGAGTTCCTCCTGGCCTGTGGTCGAACAGGCGAACAGGTTGTTCTCAGCCACAACCACGTCCGGGATGCCGGCGGCATATTGAACCAGGTCGTCGATATCCAGCACCCCGGCAATGTTGATCCCGCAGTGGCAGACCATGACACCGACCCGCGGCTGGCCGGACAGGTCCATTGGTTCGACGGCTTCTGCTTTCTCTTCGACCCGGTGCCCGGTGAGGAACAACTGAGCCCGGGCAGCCACCGCCGACGCCTGGGCCACGCAATCTGGGATTACCTGAGGCCCCATCGCACTGCCGCAGACAAACACACCCTCCCGCGTGGACTCCACCGCCGAGATGGCGGGGTCACGGCGGGCGATGAAACCATACTGGTCCGTCTCGATACCCAGCCTCTTAGCCAGCACGATGGCACCGTCGTTCGGCGCCGCTGCCACCGACAGCACCACCAGGTCGGCTCCGATACGCCGCTGCCGGTGCTCCAGGGTATCCTCCACGAACACTTCGAGAGAGTTGTCCTCGGGGACCAGTTCGATCTTGGCTGGTCGCCCGCGGACGTAGTTGGCGCTCTTTTCGTCCCGAGAGCGCTGCACGAAATCGTCGAACCCCTTCCCGAAGGCTCGCAGGTCGGTGTACAGAATAGTGACGTCCTCGACCTCGGGATCATGCTGCCGCACCAGCATCGAGTCCTTTACCGCGTTCATGCAGCAGAAGCGGCTACAGTAAGGCCGACCGCCCTCGCCACGGGCGCCGACGCACTGGATGAACACGATCCGCTTGGGCGTTTTCATATCCGACGGTCGCACCACGTGCCCCTGCGTCACGCCGGAGGCGTTCAGCATCCGCTCCAACTCCAGGCTGGTGACCACGTTGGGGAATCGGCCGTACCCGTAGTTGCCCAGCTTGCGCGCGTCGAACTCCTGAAAGCCCACTGCCACCAGGATCGCCCCCACGTCCAGCTCGATCTCCTCCGGGCGCATGTCGAAGTCGATGGCGTCCACCTCGCAGGCTTTGGTGCAGTGCCCGCAGATAAGGACATTCGGCTGGTAGTCTTCCATCTTGCGCTGCTTGATCTGCTGCACCTTCTCCAGCCGGCGGTATTGTTTTTCGCTGAGGTGGCCCAGCAGGTTGAGGCATGCGTCGCGGTCGATCACGTAGGTGGCTGGCACTGACTGCGGGAAAGGACGATGGATCGCCTTGCGGGCCTTCAGTCCCACATCGAATTCGTTGCCGCCAACCATCGGGCAGACATCCACGCACAGCCCACAAGCAACACAGCGGTCCTCACGAACATATCGCGGGCTCTTTCGCACTCGGACGCGGAAGTTGCCCGGTTCGCCTTCGCAACCGATGACCTCCGCATTGGTGACCAGCTCGATTAAGGGATGCCGACCGGCATCCATGGCCTTAGGCCCGAGGATTCATATCGAGCAGTCCATGGTGGGGAAGGTCTTGTCGAGTTGGGCCATCCGCCCACCCAATGACGGCGACTTCTCCACCAGGGTCACACGGATGCGAGCGTTGGCCAGGTCCAAGGCTGCCTGAATCCCGGCGATACCACCGCCAATGACCAGCGCTCTCTTGTCCGTCACCGGTTTTAATTCTTCCGCCTGAGCGTTCACGCTCTTGTACCTCTATAGAGCTATCAGCCGTCAGCCGTTGGCTATCAGCCGTCGGCTAGTGCCGTTTTTGGTCAGACCGTTTCGCGCTTTCAAGGGACAGGGGTAGCCCAGGGCTTTAGCCCTCTGGGGACACGAATCGCGTCAGGCATTCGTGTCCCCCACCGCTAAAGCGGTGGGCCACCCACCCTACCACCCTACCGCTATCAACTATCAGCCGTCAGCGTTTTCTCTGACACCTCCTTCTGACCGTACTTTTCGTCAAAATGCGCGCAGCCGGCATCGAAGGCTTTGAGGTTCAACTCCTCAGTCCCAGTGGGCACCGATGCCTCCACCGCTTCACGCATCTTCTCACGAGGGACAATCTGCGTCACTGCCGCCGCAAAGCCCAGCATCACAATATTCTGAACAATCGACCGTCCCAACGATTCGGCGATTCGAGTGGACGGGATGCCAAATGACGGCTGACCCTCCTTGAGCGTCGGATGGACCAGGTTCTCCTCATAAACAAAAATGCCCTCGTCCTTGAGTTCGTCGCGGTACATGTCGTACCCTTCGGTGGACATGACCACAAAGATGTCCGGGCGCCGGATGTAAGGGTACAGCACCATGGTGTCCGACACCGCCAGCGTCGCACTACAGGCTGACCCACGCGCCTCGGGGCCGAAGCTCTGGATCATCGTCGCATGTTTGCCCGAGTGGATCGCACAGGCCCGCCCGATGATGTAACCTGACAACACCACGCCCTGGCCGCCAAAACCGGTGATGCGAATCTCCGTCCTACTCATGGATCCAACCTCCCTCCGGGGGCATCGGCCGATATTTGTCGCCCAGGGTCCTCTCATAGTGTGCGTGCATTAAGTCAATGAAAGTGGGACGCTCCTCATCCACGAACTTACCGCAGACAATTTTGCCCTGAAAGTCGATAGCCACGTCATTCAAATCCGCATCGTGCCGGATTTCCGCGTTGTCGTGGTAGAACCGCATCAACTCGAAACCCGTCCCCAGCCGGTTCAACCGGGCATACAACGTCGAGCAAGGCGCGATCACCTCGATGAAACGAAATCCCTTGCGCCCGAGGGCTTCCTTAAACGACTTGGTCAGCCGCCGAGTGTGCAGGCAGGTCCAGCGTGCCACGTAACTCGCCCCGCAACTCGCCGCCAAGTGCGGCAGGTTGAACGGGTTCTCGAAGTTGCCGTAGGGCATGGTGGACGTCTTGGCTGTCAGCGGAGTCGTGGGCGCGTTTTGCCCACCGGTCATACCGTAGATGAAGTTGTTGACCAGAATCACCAACAGGTCCATATTCCGCCGCGCGGTGTGGATGAAGTGGTTCCCGCCGATCCCCACCAGGTCTCCGTCTCCCGAGAAGACCGTCACCAGCAACTCCGGCCTACCCAGCTTCAACCCGGTGGCGAAAGGGATCGCCCGCCCGTGGGTCGTGTGGAACGCATCCAGATTCATATAGCCAGCCACCCGCCCGGTGCAGCCGATGCCCGATACAATCGCCACCTTGTCCAGATCGACACCCGCCTCACCCAACGCCGTGGCATAGCACTTGACCACGGTCCCGATGCCGCACGTCGGGCACCAGATGTGCGGCATTCGATCCATCCGAAGATAAGGGGCGATCGGATGCTCAACTTTGCTTTCGGTGGACTCAACTGCCGTCTGCTCCGAAACGGTGCTCATTTTGCTGCCCCCATAATTGCCTCAACGATAGTCTCCGGTTCGTGCACCCCGCCGCCGCCATGCGAGACCAACACCGCCGGAGCCAGACCCTCGGCACAACGCTGCACTTCAAGAACCATCTGCCCATAGTTGACCTCCGGAACGACGAAGGCCTTTATCTTGCCGGCAAGCTCCTTGATCCGTTTCTCCGGGAAAGGCCAGGCTATGATCAACCGCATCATCCCAACCTTCACACCCTGCTCTCGCGCCATTTCCATGGCCATCTGAGCCACCCGGGCGGTGATCCCGTAGGTGACCAGCACGATGTCTGCCCCATCGACCCCGTCGTCCTCGAAACGAACGATTTGGTCGGCGTTGTCTCTGATCTTGTAGATCAGCCGTCGGACGTTTTGCTCCTGGCATTCGGCGCTCATCACCGGGTAGCCGTGCTCGTTGTGGGTCAGGCCTGTGGTGTGGAACCGGTAGCCGTCGCCCGCCCGGGCGAACTCCGGAACATACCCGCCGTTGACACGATACGGCAGGAACTCCTCCGGCGTCTGGGACGTGAGCTTACGGGGCACAATCTCGATCTGGTCCGCCTCGGGAATGACCACTTTCTCGGTCATGTGCCCCACGCACTCGTCCATCATGAACATCACCGGAATCCGGTAAATCTCGGACAGGTTGAAGGCGTCGATCATCAGGTCGAATGCCTCCTGCGGCGATTGCGGGCACAGCGCGATCAGTTCGTAGTCGCCGTGCGAACCCCAGCGGGCCTGCATCATGTCCGCCTGGCCAACCATGGTCGGCAGACCAGTCGAGGGCCCACCACGCTGCACGTCAACCACCACACACGGCGTCTCCATCATGGCTGCCAGACCGATGTTCTCCATCATCAGGCTGAAGCCCGGGCCGCTGGTTACCGTCAGGCACTTAGTCCCGGTCCAGGACGCCCCCACCACAGCCGCCATGCTGGCCAACTCGTCCTCCATTTGGATGAACGTGCCGCCCATCATGGGGAATCTGCGAGAAATGCGCTCGACGACTTCCGTGGACGGAGTGATGGGGTAGCCAGCCACGAACCGGCAACCTGCCGCCATCGCCCCTTCACCACAGGCAAAATCGCCATCCAGATAATGGGCGCCGGTCAAGACGCCCGCGGGGTCAGTTTTCAATGGCTGTCCTCCTTTGTTGCTTCGCCTTCCGCAATTGCCCCAGCGGTTGCGGCGTCGGCCTGGTCTTCACCCTCTTCCTCGACTGCTACGCTGAAGATTGCGAAATCCGGGCAGATCATCTCGCAGAGGTTGCAGTTGACGCACTCTCCAGGCTTGACCACCTTCGGAGGATGGTATCCCTTGCGGTTGAACTCCTCCGACATTACCAACACGTCCTTGGGACAATACTCGACGCAAAACCCGCAGCCTTTGCAACGCTCGGCAATGATGTGAACCTCGCCGCGGGGAATCTTCATTTGATCGAGGTCCAAAGGTTTTCGCCAATACTTCATCTAATCATTCCCCCATGAGCGCTTGGCTCACGATGTCTCATCCGCATTCTCTTTGCCGGTATGAGCTCCCCGGGCCTGCTGGTAAGGGCAACCACCGCGGATCCGGCTCACCGGGCAGTCACGTTCCACGTAAGCGGCGCAGCGAAGGCAGCATCCGCGCCCATTCTGCTCGATTGCCAGCAGCGATACCGAAAAACGCTCCAGCAGGCTGGAGAATTGCTCCACTTCCTCCGGGCAAAAGTTTTCCAGCACCGGTGACAGATGTGCCGCCTTGTTCTCTTCGTACTGTCTCACAACCGCGCGCCCTTGTGGGCTGGCTGACAACAGTGTTGCTCGCCGGTCACCTGGGGACGCGGTGCGAACGATAAGCCCCAGCCGTTCCAGTTTGTCGATGTTTTTAGTGGCGGCAGGCGGGCTCACGCCCAGAAAACCAGCCACTTCCCCCACTTGGTGGTGCCCGTTCATGCTCATCAGCTTGAGCAGGTGGAATTGCCCGAAGGTCAGCGGAGAGGGGCTCACATCCCGCAACAGCTTACTTTCCAGGATATCTCGTACTGCCGAAGCGAAGATATGGCTCTGTCGTAGAAGACGAAAACACCTTGTAGCCGCAGGGGGGGGGCCATTCCCGCTACAGTTTGTCGTTGACCCACAATTGTCCGCGTCTTGGGGCACTTCATTAACCCCGTCACTATTTAACCACTTTGGTATAACTTACCCCAAAAACCACCCCGCGTCAAGCATGCGGAGAATGGATGTAGGGCAGGTTCCACCCGCCGCGCGGTGCGAAGAAGGCGGGTAGAACCCGCCCTACACCTCTTGCCTCTTGCCTCTTGCCTTGATTCGGCGGGTGGAACCCGCCCTACACCTGCGATGGGTACCCTCCCGTTTCGCCGGTCCGGAGGACCGGCGAACGGGGTGGGGGACCTGCTTGCATGGTTACTCGGATTCTTCCGTCGGTTTCGGTTGTTCGGGAGCGGGCTTTTCTTCAGGCTGGGCTGGGGGGCTGCCCGGTCCCCCATGTGGCGGATGTCGTGGTTCCCGAGCCTTGATGTGTTTGCGCGCTTCTTGCAGGGCGGTGATAAATTGCTCTGTTTTTTCTTCTCCAAGTTCGGGACTGAGTTTGGCACGCAGGTCGTTGATAATTTGTTCGATGATCTGGGGGTTATCGCATGGCCTGTCGATTTTCCGCATCATCTCCCGTACGATTTTCCCAACTGCCTGGCGCTGCCCTTTCTCCAGCTCGACTTCTGGCATGGCTTGGCGCACTGCTCGCATAAACTCCATCAGCGGTTGGGCTCGTCTATTGCGCATGCGAATCTGCTTCATGATGCGTCGGAATTGGGGGACTTGGTTCTCATTGAGCAGCTCGGTCATCTGGCGGATGAATTCGCGATGCATGCGGTTTAAGTCCGCCATCTTTCCTCCACCCATTTCCTGGCGGAGATCACGAATCTGGCGGTAGAATTTGCGGGCCTGTTCGTGGTCGCCGGCCTCGCGAGCGGCGTGTGCCTGGCGTTCCAGTTCACGAATGCGTGTGCGGGACTCCTCTTGATCCGCCGGCTTGGGGGTTTGCTTCTGAGTCCGCTCATTGAGCCTTTTCATGTGCTCGTCAAACAGTTTCGAGATAGCGATCTTTTGTTGTTCGTCGAGCTGCAACTCCGCCATCACCGCTTTGTGCAGTCGTTCAGCACATTGCCGTTTCGCAGCCACCGGATCGTGAACTCGTTCCGTTGGTCGGCCTTTGGGGTCATGGCCCGGGCGACCCCCTCGATCACTTGCCCTGGCTGGCATGTAGATTGTTGCCAGGCATATCGTTACGATCATACACAAATAACTCTTCATCATACGTCTCTCCTGCTAAAAGAACTTCCTTGGCCCGCCAAGGGCATTTCAAAGCCGGCATTCTAACGGCAAGAGGCATCAACAGGCAAATGTTGTAGGGTGGGTGGAACCTCGCGGAGCGCGAGGTGGAACCCACCATTCAGTTCCGAGTTCCTGTTGCCTGTTGCGGGTGCCCCACTCTCTTTGAAGGTGGGGCACCCATGCGGAAATTCGCGTCCCCCACCGCTAAAG
>JAGLWJ010000539.1 GCA_023133475.1 Phycisphaerae bacterium
CCCTCTGGGGGCTGAGAATGCGTCAGGGACCTACAGGTCCGACCGGCGACACAGCGCCAGACCGCAAAGCATGAGAACAACGGCAGGCACAATCACTTGCATGGGCAAATGGGCCAGGCTGCTCTCGGTATCGAGGCTTAGCCAATCGTTGATCCACGGCATCTGGACACGAACTACCACAAACCCGTTATGAACGGCATGGCACAAAACCGCCGGCCAGATCGAGCGTGCCTGCCAACAGAGATATCCCAGCACAATCCCAAGCGCTACGGTCGTCGGGATTCTGAAAAACATAAAATGGAATATCCCAAAAACGCACGCCGACAGGATGATCGCCTTCCACTTGCCGGTCGATCCGCGTAGCCCGCTCATGAAAAAGCCTCGGAAAAAAAGCTCCTCGCACATGCCGGGAATAACCGCGATCAGCAACAAAGCCAACCACGGCGAAACGGAATTCAGCGCGGTGACGAATTTCGCATCCTGACCCTGTAGAAGTTCCTGAAAAGGGATCAGCTTATCTTGCAATACGAGCAATTCGTTCAGCGGTATCCATGCTGTCAGGCCGACCAACACAGCGGCAAGGTGGAACTTCAGCCGCCCCGGGCGCAAACACCAGGTGGCGGATACGTCCACTTTCCAATACATCAGCACCGCCAGCGGCAGAATCAGGAAGAACACCGGCATCCAGATCGCCGTGCCGCGAAGCAGAGCAAAGATGTCATCACCGGTGGCAGTCTGTAAACCGTGTTGAAAATAAAACCACATGGGGAACAGCAAAGCCACCACCAGTGCCACCATCGAGACACTTGGTCGAAGCGCCGGGCGGAACATGCGCCGGGAAAACGCCGACCGGATCGAACCGGTATCGGCAAAAATGACCGATTCAGTGCCGAAGATTTTGGCGGCAACAGCCACCGCCGCGGAGGCATAAAGCACCGTCGAAGCCAAAACCCACGCCAGAGCGGACCAGGTTACGTTCCCGCCGATGATACGCCCTTCAGTCGCACCCAACAGAAGCTCCCTGGTCAGCAGGACCATGTTGGCCACCGGCATGATCAGCATGGGTCCTGAAAGCGTCGTCGCCGGCAACGCCGCAATGCCGCCAGGGACCAACGCCGCCAGGATAATGGGCGTGATGTAATTCTGCGCCTCTTTGAAGGTGTGGGCATAGCTGCACACCGCGATCATGATGGCTGAAAACAGAATGGCGAACGGAATCAACGCCAGCAGAATGATCGGAAACACCGCAAACGGAAACGATGCGTCCTGCGAACCCGAGAGCATCGCCTGGAAACCGCCGAAGTAAACCGTGGCGGAGATGCTGGACAGATTGAGCACTGCTCCCATGATCGCAATCGTGGCGATCACCAGGAACTTGCCCACGATAAGCTCGATAACCGGGACGGGGCAAACCATGAGCGTCTCGAGTGTGCCCCGCTCGCGTTCACCCGCGGTCAGGTCGATGGCTGGGTAGATGGCGCCGGTGATGGTCATCAGCACCAGTATCAGCGGCAGAATCTGGCTGAGCACCGAACCGGCGGTGGCCAGTGTCTTGTGCTCCACCTTGATCGGCTCGATTGCCTCCACCGGGACACGGTAATAGTGCAACCGGAGGTCGATCAGGCGTCTCTCACATCGTTGCAGGAACTCCTCGACCTGCACTGCGGCACAACGGCTGCGGGCCTCCTCCGGATCGTAGGCCAGTTCAAAACTCATCTGCCCGAAAAAAGGCTCAAAGCTCCTATAGCCGATGATCCGCACGCCCACATGTATCTCACGGGCACGGACCAATTCCTCAAGAGTTCTTCCCGCCGGATCCCTTGAAGCATCCAGGACGGGGGTTTCCAGGGGTTCTGCCTGCCCGGCCGAGTCTTGCTCGCCATTGGTGGAGACGTCGGCTTCGTACTCCAACGCCGCGCGGTCTTCGGCGATCAGCTTGGCAAGAAAAGCCTGCTGCTCGGCGTTGGGCGTTGCCAGCACTATGGCATCTTTCCGCAGCAAAGACGTCTGCACGCTGATGGCCTGGGCGGCGCCGAGCATCAAAAGCGGGTACAGCAACACCGGGACCACGATCATGGCAATCAGGGTGCGGCGGTCGCGGAGGATGTCCACCAGTTCCTTCGTGTAGATCACCCGGATGCGACTCTTGGAGATCATCACCGGCTCCGTGTCTGGGGATCATACTCGTGGATGATCTTGAGAAAGATGTTGCTCAGGCGTTGTTCGCCCGTCTGTTCCCGCAACTTGCCCAGGGTCCCCTCCGCCACCAGTTTGCCGTTGTGCAATAGCCCGATGCGGTCACACATCGATTCCGCCTCGTCGAGGTAGTGCGTGCACAGCAACACGGTTTTGCCCTCGTTTCGCTCGCGAATGATGAAATCGAGGATCACCCGGTTGCTCAGCACATCGAGGCCCAAGGTAGGTTCGTCCATGATCAGCACCGGCGGATCGCCCACCAAAGCCCGGGCGATGTTGGCCCGTTGCTTCTGCCCGGTCGAGAGAGCCCCGCAGCGAAGCTGGGCGAAATCGCCCATGTCCAGCCAGTCGATCAGATGAGCGACCCGCTTGGCAGCCCGCTGCCCACTGATCCCGTGCAGCTCCGCGAAGTAGATCAAGAACTCCCGCACGCTGAGGCGATGATACAGCCCGGTGTTGGCGGTGAGGAACCCGATGGCTCGCTTGGCTGCGTCTGGTTTGGCGGACACTTCGTAGCCGGCGATTACAACGCGCCCAGTCGTTGGCTTCATCAAGCCGCTGAGAATGCGCAGCGTCGTCGTTTTGCCGGCACCGTTGGGGCCGAGCAATCCGTAAACGTGGCCTTGTTGGACTGCAAAGCTCAACCCGTCCACGGCACGCTTCTCACTCCCGTCGGGCATCGGGAAGAGCTTCGTAAGCTTTTCGACGACGATCATATCCATGCCGACATGACATTGTCGGCACCAATCAACCGCCGGTCAATCCACACACCAACATAGAATGGAGAATGGAGAATGGAGAAGAATCGTGGACGAAACCACATCGGGGGTGTTTAACAGCGACATTCCGCAACGTTTAGCGGCGACAAGTCCTCAGCGTTTAGCGGCGACCCGAAGGGGAGCGCGTAAAAGGAGAGCGTGAAAAACGGAGCGTGAAGAACACAATGCACTGCACGGAATCGTGCGGGTTACTCCGTACGCCACTCTTTGTATGGAGGTGTCTCGTCAACCACGGTCCACTCACGTTGGTGCAAGGATCGTGTGTCGGCATACAGGTACTCGGCGTGCCCGTCAAGAAAGGCAAAGTTGTGCTTGGAGAACTTCCGATGATTGCCCTCGATCTGCTCGCGATTGCCCAGACCGAACTCGGCAGGGTCCTCGGTCAAGGTCACAAACCGCGAGACGTTCCGCTGCATGTACTTCCACCAGATACGCTCGCCACGCGGCACCTGATTTATATCGCGGTTCTGCTCATCAGGAGCCCCGGGTAGAACCGTCTGAATCCCAAACCAATGCCAGTTCAAGTGATAACTGGTGCCAATGTCTTCATAAGTGGGGATTTCAGCTAACGCTAACCCCTTGGTTCCCACACGACGAGAGAGCGTATCAGACGGGCACCGAAATACCGGTAAACGTGTGTTGTCGGTGAGTTGCCCCGCTCGGAACATATATGCGCTTAAAGGGCGGGCCTGCGTCGGAATGTAGTAAGTGCCGCCCTCGTGAACCTTCCATATCTGACGATTGCTGCCCGTCCAGCCGCCATAGCGCCAACTCACCGCCTTGCCGTTCCCATCGGAGGTAATGGGAAAGGTATCAAGCTCCAATGCGTAATTGATAAGCCCTTTACCTACGGTTCCGATATGACTTTGGCAGGCGACGGTTCTGGCGTGCTCGCGGAAATCACGCAGAGAAGGTAGCAGGACAGATAAGAGGATTCCAATAATGGAAACCACCACTAATAGCTCAACGAGCGTAAAAGCGCGCCGTCCCCTCATTCGCCCCGATCGGTCGGCCATTGGCTCAACCTCGCCCTAAGTTCGGCCTCTTGCCACCCCGTCCCCAGGGGGCTCCAATACTCCTGCGAACTACACCGCACTCCTCTCTGACAACCACCCACGGGTGAACAAAAGCACCCACAGAACAATTGCATTCTACCTTAATCCCCCCAAGATGCCAACCCCCAATTGTTACAAATGACCAGAATTGACGCAACCTATTGCATCGACAAAGGTTACGAGGCAAGAAATAAAGGCGGCAAGTATACATTCAGCCCCCGTAGGTCGGGTCTGCGGACCCGACCTACAAACTGTCAAAACCCGACATGCACTAATTTAGCTGTAACTTCTTTTCAGGAAATACTCTGCGATCTTCGCGGTGTGAGAAATGCAGGTTAGTAGTTGTAGGGCGGGTTCTACCCGCCTTCGTGGCATGGTGTGGCGGGTGGAACCCGCCCTACATCCATCGGCAGTGATTATGCGTCGGGCTCGATGGTCACGGTCAGACTCAGACTTGCGAACTGCTCCTGATACAGCTCCGCCCGTTCCAGATGGGTGACCAGCAACAGAGAAACCCCGGCCTCGTGGGCTTCGATGGTCTTTTGGATCGCCTCCTCCTGCTGCAACGGCATCAGCATGAAAACCGAGCGGGCCACATGGTCAAATGTATTTACGTCATCGTTGTGCAGCAGAACCTTGTACTGCGGTAGTTGGCCTGGTTTGAGCTTGCCGGGGGCCGGCTTTCGTTTCGGAACAGCCACCGCGGTATGGCCTACGTCTTGTGCGCCGTCGTTGGTTGTCGGAGGGAGAGATTGTTCTTCTTTCTCTTCTGACATGGGTTGATTCCTACATTAGCTATCAGCTATCAGCTATCAGTGCGAACGGCAGGTTTTCAGCCTGCCCTATTTGTCGGCGGCTTATCGTAAAAAGGCGCGCCGCAAACTCCTCCCGAGACGCTTCCGCGAGGGAAACCAAATCGCCATACACCTAGAGCATAGTCCGATTCCTCTCCGAAAGCAAGCGGCATGGGCGTTTGGATTCGTGTCCCCCACGGCTAAAGCCATGGGCCACCCGGCACCCGGCCGCTCCCTTACGGTCGCGGTACTGAAAGCTGATAGCTGATAGCTTCTCAACCCCAATTTGTATCGGTAATGCGACGGACATCCGTGCGTTGTGACTTCGGCAGACGAGCGAGCAATTCGCAAATGGTTGCTCTGAGAGCGGGATGGAGCAACTGGGGAGCCAAATCCATCAGCGGGCACAACACAAAACCCCGCAAATGAAGACGCGGGTGAGGAACAATCAAAGTGCTCGTCTCCAATACCACATCGTCGTACAACAGAACGTCAATGTCAATGGTTCGCGGGCTGTTGGGGACGTTGCGGCGTCGGCCTAGCTCCGCCTCGATTCGCAGGCAGTGGCCCAGCAAATCATGCGGCCGGCGACGGGTTTCGATCCTTACCACGGCGTTGAGATAGGCCGGCTGGCCCGGAGGCCCCCCCACCGGCTTGGTCTCATATAGATTCGAGTATGCCACGACCCGAGTTTCCGGTATTTGGTCGATCCGGTCGGCAGCAGCCACCATCGTGTGCAAGCGGTCCCCCAGATTGGCGCCAAGAGCAAGATAGGCGTCGTGATTCATCACGGTTGCAGGCCCCCGGGGGAATCATCCACCAGCTTCAGAATGCAGGCCTGACGGGCCAGTAGCGTGTCGAGCATGTATAGGCGATCCTTAGGATTGCTCAGACCGGCGGCGTCGATGATCGCTTCGAGGTGCTCAGGCTGCAAACGGGCGATTCGCCGGACGATCCAATCCCGGTCGGAGTTGGTCATGTGGTCAAAGGCAGTGTTGGCCACCTGCGGCTTCCAGGTGAGAGGATCGAAGTTGGCATCGAGTCGGCCGACAGCCGGCGAGACCAGCGGCTGATGGGGGTCATAGCCGGGTCGGATCAGACCCAGAGTTAACACCTCCAAAAACCGTGCGGGCGACCCAACCGCATATCGCCAACCGCGCCAAGGTTCCTTAGGCTGACCTTGCCAGGCACCCAAGGTGCTGTTGAAGTCGATCAGGTAATACCGGGCAACATCGTCTCGCACGCCGACCAGAGTGTTCGAGGCGGTGCGATCGGTATCGTTAAGCCACGCCGCCACCATGCGCAATCCGCGAATCTCGCGGCGGTAACGGAACCAATCGAACTGAAAGTGGCCTATGACATCGGGAATCAGCAGCGAGGCGGCTGCACGCCGACCGTCAAAACGGTCGTCGCCGGTCCCGTAAAGGTCTACGACAAACGTCGGGGGGACATTGTAGCCAAGAGCGTGGTAGACCCGCGAGGCGATCACCGACACCGAGGAGCCCAACTCGGGATAGTCGGGGTGATCCAGCTTCACCAGATACTTCCGCCCGTCGGCATCGGTACCGAAGAAGCCGGGAGTCGCTCCGGTCGATTTGACGCGGTCGATCCTGAACGGCTGAACCGGGGGTTTCCCCCAGGCGGTATCCGTCACGTCGCGCCGGGTGATGAAGGAGGAACCGGCGAGGTCTGCGTCGGTGGCGTTCCAGGCTTCGTCGCCGAACAGGGTGCGGCACAGGGGGTCGAGCGTGAGAATGTCCCGTGCGGGATAGAGCACGGCGGCTTTGAACTGTGACACGAAGAGGCTATCGTCGGTGGTGCGGATGTGACGTTTGATGGTGGGAGCCGAGTTGGCATATCGCAGCCCGGCACAACCGCACGCCCAGAGGCATAGGGTAACCCCGGCGACAAGCCTCATGAGACGTTTGATCCGATTGTTCGGTTGAAGTCACAAAGGTGGGTAGAACCCGCATTTCTCATGAACGCAGAGACGCAGAGAACGCAGAGAAGAAAGGAGTGCACCCAACGACGATGCTTCCCATCCCCCCATTTTCCATTTTTAATTTTCCATTTTCCATTTTCTCCATTCTCCATT
>JAGLWJ010000054.1 GCA_023133475.1 Phycisphaerae bacterium
CGTCGGTGCCCACCGAGCAGTCGTCACAGCCGTCACCGTCTGTGTCTTCGCAAACGTCCGGGTTTAGCGGATCGGTGTCGTCGCCATCCAGCACGCCGTCGTTGTCGTCGTCGGGGTCACCGGCGTCGCAGAGACCGTCACTGTCGGTGTCGGTCCCATCATTAGCCGGATCGTTGTCAGCCAGCGGGCCGAAGTCGTCGGTGCCGACCGAACAGTCGTCGCAGCCGTCGCCGTCTGTGTCTTCACAGAGGTCCGGGTCGAGCGAATTGGTGTCGGCGGCGTCGAGCACGCCATCGTTGTCGTCGTCCGTATCACCGTCGTCGCAGAGGCCGTCGCCGTCGGTGTCGGTGCCGTCATTGGCAGGATTGTCGGTGCCGCTGGAACAGTCGTCGCAACTATCACTGTCAAGATCGCGGCACTGGTACGGATCCAACGGGTGCGAATCGTCACCGTCAGCCACGCCGTCACCGTCGTCGTCGGTATCGCCGGTGTCGCAGAGGCCGTCACTATCGGTGTCGGTGCCGTCGTTGGCCGGGTCGGGCGGGCCGCCGGTCTGCGAGCAGTCGTCACAGTCGTCGGCATCGGTGTCCTGGCAGAGATAGGGGTCCAGCGGATCGCTGTCGTCACCGTCGAGCACACTGTCATTGTCATCGTCTGAATCGCCGTTGTCACAGATACCGTCGCCGTCGGTGTCTGTTCCATCGTTGGACGGGTCGTTGTCAGCCAGCGGGCCGAAGTCGTCGGTGCCCACCGAGCAGTCGTCACAGCCGTCACCGTCGGCGTCTTCGCAGATGTCCGGGTCTAGCGAATTGCTGTCGGCATCGTCAAGCACGCCGTCATTGTCGTCATCCGGATCACCGGTGTCACAGAGACCGTCGCCATCGGTATCAGTGCCGTCATTTGCCGGGGCAAACGTACCGCTGGAGCAGTCATCACAGCCGTCGGCATCGGTGTCGGCACAGACGTTCGGGTTGAAGGTGTCGCTGTCGTCTGCGTTGAGACGCCCGTCGTTGTCGATATCCGGATCGCCGGCGTCGCAGAGGCCGTCGCCGTCGAAGTCCGCGCCGTCGTTTGCCGGGGCAAACGTACCGCTGGAGCAGTCATCGCAGCCGTCGGCATCGGTGTCGGCACAGATGTTCTGGTTGAAGTCGTCGCTGTCGTCCACGTTGAGACGGCCATCGTTGTCGATATCCGTATCGCCGGCATCGCAGGCGCCATCACTGTCAAAGTCCGCCCCGTCATTGCCCGGCAACTGGTCGGACAGCGGGCCGAAGTCGTCGGTGCCGACCGAGCAGTCGTCGCAACTGTCGCCGTCACTGTCACCGCACAAGTCAGGGTTCGACGGGGCAAGGTCACTGCCATCAGCCACGCCGTCGTTGTCGTCGTCCGTATCGCCGTCGTCGCAAAGGCCGTCGCCGTCGGTGTCGGTGCCGTCGTTGGCTGGATTGTCGATGCCGCTGAAGCAGTCGTCGCAAGTGTCGCCGTCTACGTCACGGCACCGATACTGATCCAGCGGGTGTGAATCGCTGCCGTCAGCCACGCCGTCGTTGTCATCATCTGTATCACCGGCATCGCAGAGGCCATCGCCATCGGTGTCGGTGCCGTCGTTGGCTGGATTGTCGGTGCCGCTGGAGCAGTCGTCGCAAGTGTCACCGTCTACGTCACGGCACTGGTACTGATCCAGCGGGTGCGAATCGTCACCGTCGGGCACGCCGTCGCCGTCGTCGTCCGTGTCGCCCGCGTCGCAGAAGCCGTCGCCATCGGTGTCGGTGCCGTCGTTGTCCGGCAACTGGTCGGATTGCGGGCCGAAGTTATCCGTGCCGACCGAGCAGTCGTCGCAACTGTCACCATCGCTGTCGCCGCACAAGTCCGGGTCCAGCGAGGCGGGGTCGCTGCCGTCGGGCACGCCATCATTGTCGTCGTCGATATCGGCACAGTCGGCAATGCCGTCACCATCCGTGTCGAAAGTGTCGACTGCCACATCCGTGCAGGCTGAGTCCGTGCAGCCGTTGCCGTCCGTGACAGTCACGCAATACTGCCCCGCCACCGCCGGCGAGACCACCGGGTTCTGTTCGCCGGAGGTAAAGCTGTTGGGGCCCGTCCAAGCGTACGAAGTCATGCCGCCCGGACCAGAGCTGAGGGTCACATCGCTGCCCTGACAGACCGGTCCGTTGTTCGACGCCGTTGCTGTCGGATTGGCGTTGACCGTCACCATAACCGAGCCGCAGCCCAAACTGGTGCAACCACTGGAACTATTGCGTGCCCGCGCGTAGTAAGTGGTGTTCGCAACCGGACTGACACTGATTGAGTTGCCGGTGGCGACGAAGGTGCCGCCGCAACTGCCCGTGTACCAGTCGATCACTGCGTCACTAACCGAGGCGCTCAAATCCGTAGAGTTGCCGTCACAGATGGCCGACGGATTCGCTGATGGTGAGGGATTGGACGGTATGGACCACACCGAAACGGCTACGCTGGCACTGCTTGACGACCAGCAATACGGCGAAGAGTCTCTGCGAGCTCTGAGATAATAGGTTCCGGATGCCGTAACGTCCCATGTCGAGGCGGAGTTTGACGTGCTCGTTCCGCCGGCGGACGTTTGCCAGTACCATGTCACACCGCTGGGTGGGGTGCCTCGGCTTAGTCTGGTATATCCACAATAGTTGGTGGCCGTCGGCGTTGAGGGTGTGGAGGGATTGTCATAGACGGTGACGGAAACGCTGCTACAGGAACTCCAGCAGCCTGAAGTGTTGTCTCTGGCTCGCAGGTAATAGGTGCCGGACGAGTTGGCGGTATACGTGGCGGCTGAATCTGCGGTGCTCGTCCCGCATGATGTGCCCTGCCAGTACCATGTCACGCCGGAGGGCGGCGATCCGCGGGTAAGGACGGTATTGCCGCAGTTATACGACGTTTGGCTTGGCGTCGAGGGTGTTGGCGGGACAGTATTGACAGTCACGGAAACGCTTGTGCAGGAGGGGCTCCAGCATTGTGCTGAAGAATTCAAGCGGGCTCTGAGATAATATGTGCCCGGCGACGTAACGGTATAGGTCTCCGCCGAGTCCGATGTGCTCGTCCCGCAGGAGGTGCCCTGCCAGTACCATGTCTCCCCGGAGGGCGGCGATCCCCGGGTGAGAACCGTATTGCCGCAATTGTGCGTTTGGCTTGGCGCGGAAGGCGCTGATGGATCGTTATAGACGGTGACGCCTATGCTGCGGGTGTATGACCAGCAGTGTGGTGAGGAATCCATGCGGGACCTGAGATAATAAGTCCCGGATGCCGTCACGTCCCATGTCGAGGCAGAGTTGGAGGTGTCCGTTCCGCTGCTGGCTGTTTGCCAGTACCACGTCTCGCCGCTGGGCGGCGAACCTCGAGTCAGCCTGGAGTATCCACAGTAGTGGGTGACGGTGGGCGTTGATGGCTCGTAGGGGATCACCACTGACACCGTAACCAGGTCTGTTGAGGTCGAGCCGCCGCAAGGGTTGTAGACTGCGCAGCGGTACGTGCCGCTCCCGGGCTGGTTAAACGTTGGCGTGTAACACGAAGATGTTGCCCCATAGATAGGTTGACCAGTGTGGCTAAGCCACTGATACGACAGCGGAGGGCTCCCACTGGCAACCACGCACATCTGGTGCGATACTGACGTGCCCATGTAGCAAAGCGTCGCTCCCGAAGGCTGCGTGACGATCGAGGGAGACACGCACTCGAGATCGGTCACGCCCACACTGTGATACCCGCCCGCAGCAATGGCTACAAAGTCATTGCCGGAAGGCACGTTGCACTGGCCCTCGCTGTTCCTCCCCCACGCGGCGAGCGAGCCGTCGGACTTGAGTGCCAGACTGTGACGGGCGCCTCCGGCGACGGCTACAAAGTCGGTGCCGCTGGGTACGTCGCACTGGCCGTCGCCGTTGTAGCCCCACGCGACGAGCGACCCATCGGACTTGACGGCCAGACTGTGATACCAACCCGCGCCAATGGCCAGATAATCGCCGGAAGACACGTCGCACTGGCCATCGGTGTTCCTGCCCCATGCAACGAGCGAGCCGTCGGATTTTATCGCAAGACAGTGGCGTCCGTTCGCGGCAATGGTCGTAAAATCGGTGCCGGCCGGTACATTGTCGATTTGCCCATAGTCGTTTCCGCCCCATACAACGAGGCTCCCCGTCGATAAGAGGCCCAGACTGTGATTGCTGCCTCCGGTAATGGCTACAAAGTCACCCTGGGAGCCACTCGGCACGTTGCACTGGCCATCGGCGTTATTGCCCCATCCGACAACCGTGCCGTCGCTCTTGAGAGCCAAGCTGTGTAGGTAGCACGCGGCGATGTCCACAAAGTCGGTCCCGCTGGGCTCAGAGCTCTGGCCATAATTGTTATTGCCCCACGCGTAGAGCGACCCGTCGTCCTTGAGGATCATGCTATGGTAGTAGCCCGCGCCACCAGCAGTAAAGTTGTAGTAGCCGTAGGGGGCATTACATTGGCCGTATTGGTTCCAGCCCCACGCGACGACCGAGCCGGCGGAAGCGACAGATGGTGCGGCGAGCACCAGCCCGCCGACCGCCAACATCAATACCGTCAAACTTGTTGTCCGCACAAATCTCATGGCAATTCCTCCATCCACAGGTTTCCTTGAATGCGGCATTGATAAACACCGCATCATAACCTGTTTGAACCAAACTCTTTATATTCGCGTATCCTACTGAAACTAAACCCCTCCATGTCCCCGGAGTTTGGCAGAACAGGCCAAAACACGAGAGATGGGGCCGATTAACCATGTATACTACACTAAACTCCAGCAGGGTTCAACCCCTGCCGGACAGCCCGGTAGGGTCCGCTGTGCGGACCGTCGGTCAATACCGACCGTCACGACTCAGCGGACCCTGCCCGATTCATCCATACAGTCTACCGTGTACGGCGCGGGGCTAACTTGAGCCCCGAATCGACTGCCGGTTCAAGCTCGATCAACTCCTGCTCAAGCTCCAGCAGCTTGGCATCGAACGACGGCTGCAAGCACAGGTTGTGCCGACGGGCGAATGCGCGGATGTCACGGGCATCAATAACACCGTTACCGTCGAGGTCCGCTCGTTCGGCGTGGGGCACCGTCAAACTCAGCTCGGAAACGCTGATGCCGGCACGCGGGGTTCGGGATACCACTCCCACTAGGAACGCGGCGGGTGGAACCCGCCCTACATCGCTTAGCAGTTTAGTGCAACCGCTGGCCTCGTCGCCGAACTCGAGGAAGTTCGGCTGGATCAATGCAAAATCGCCGGCGTCATGGTACCCGTCGCCGGTGGCGTCGCCGCCGGTGCTCTCGTCGGCGTCGATCACCGTCTCCCAACTCGATGCCAATATCGAAAAGTCCGTAATGTCAACCAAGTTGTCCTGAACCACCAACACCGTGTGGAAGTCGCCAGACGACAAGAAGACCGTCACGCTGTCAGCCAGCGTGCTCACAAAGTCCACCGCAACCAGCTTACGCAACGCGTGGCCCTCCTGGACGCTGAGCCAATCGAAGCCGGCGTCGAGGCCCGTGAACGTCACACTTCCGACACCCCGGTTGGTGCCGACCTGCGCTGTAAAGGTGACTGGGAGCACGTACGTGTCGGTAGCACCCACGCAATCCGTGAACACGAAAGTCACTTCACGGTTAACATGGGCACCGGTGGGCCAAACCGTCGTATGACCGTACTCACCGTTATTGCCGATCAAACCCTCGATCTCGAGGTTGACCACAATGCACAATTCCACCGTAACCTCGGTCTCGGCGGTGAACTCGCACCCGCTGGCATTGGTCACCGTCAGTGTGTAGGTGCCGTCCATGGCCAGTGTAGCGTTGCTAATGGTTGGATTCTGGTAGGTAGAGTTGAAGTTATCGGGCCCCGTCCAGGAATAAGTGTACGGTCCGTCAGGCCCGTTGTCTGGTCCGCCGTACAGTTCGATCGTCCCGCCCTCGCAGACCGGGCTGTTGTTGTCGGCGGTGGCTTGGGTGTTGTCGATGCTGATTAGGCCTGAGTTCTCCTTGTATGGGAAAATAGTCGTGCTGTCGCTGGCCCGCGTCAGCTTGGTGTGGAACGGATGGTTGTCACTCTGGAAGACCACCTGGGTCGCCCCCTCGGTAAGGGGGTCGAATTGCAGGGTAGCCACCGTGCCATCCTCCGAAACCGATCCGCCGGGCAAGTACAGAGCACAGGTGAGATCGCCATCGCCGTCGGGGTCAGGGTTATTGGGGGCAAAAGGAGCGATCAACACCCAATCAGCCGCCGGCGTAATACTGACCAGCGAAAGGCGGGCGGGGTCATAGTGGACCCTGGCTTGGGTCCCGTTGATAGCCGCCGTGAGGTGGGCCACGTCCAGCGTCACCTCAACCGTGCCATTGGTAGTGACGCACTGCGAACCGGGGGCAACTGTCAGCAGCAATTGATCATCAGGCACAGGAAGCTGGTACTCGTAGGCCCCCATGTCCACGATGGGCGGTGTGCCGCTGCCGCCGTCGGTGGTATCGGGATCATCCACGAATCGCGGGTGGCCGTCGAGATCGGTGGTGATTCCACCCGGTACATCTGCGTTGTTGCCCCTGTCGATGCAAGGTGAGTGGTTCGCTGATGAGAGGCGATAATCGCCGCCACTGTAGTCCACAAATTGTGGGTCGGAGCTGATGTTGCCGGTTCCGCTCCACCCACCTTGGATGCAACTGTACCTGGCATTAACACCGCCGTAAGTGGCGTAGATCTGGGGACCATGGTGGGCCCCATTACCCCAGAAGATGCAGTTTCTTATCATAGCGGCGGAGGAGGTCGTATATAGCCCGCCTCCGCAACCATTCTCATTGCCGCCGGGTGCCGCTGAGTTTCCGACGAACGTGCAGTTGGTCAGCGTCAGGGTGCCTTCACGGTCGTGTACCCCACCGCCCTGGCTCCAGCCTCGAGTGCCGCCGCAGTTCCCGATGAATGCGCAGTTGGTCAACGTCAGGGTGCAACTCCAGTAACTGTATATCCCGCCGCCGCGGCAATCCCAATCCCCTGTACGGTTCCCGATGAACGTACAGTTGGTCAACGTCAGGTTGCTTTCACGGGCCAATATCCCGGCGCCGTAGGTGTGGTTGCCGTTTGTGGTATTCCCGATGAATGTGCAGTTGGTCAGCGTTGGGCTACTGTTGTTGTTGTACATCCCGGCGCCATGGCTCTCGTAGCTGGCGGAGTTCTCGCTGAACGTGCAATTGATCAACGTCGGGCCACTACTGGAGTTGGTCATCCCGCGGTTGTTTTCGCTGAACGTGCAATTGGTCACTATCGGGCTGCCAAGGTAGTTGTACACCCCGGTGCCATTCCCGCTGAAAGTGCAGTTGGTCACCGTTGGGCTGCCACTACCGTAGCTGTACAGCCCGCAACCGCCGTTTGTGACGGTAAAGCCGTCCAGGACCGCTGTGTTATCCGTCCCGGTGCCGGTTACCACGTTGCCGCTGCCGCTACGGGACAGAGTGGTTTGGTTGGCGACCCAATTGCGGCTCGCCCATGGCCCCCCGCTGCTTGGGAAACCCCCGTAGAGCCCCACGCCATTGAGTAGCTGGAACGTAACCGCCGGCGTGTAGGTCCCCTCAGCTACCCAGACATCCTCGCCCGGGTTGGCTGCGGATAGGGCGTTCTGCAGATCGGTATAGGCGTTCACCCAGCTCGAGCCGTTATTCGCACCCGTCGCGGCGACATCGACGTAAATCAAAGCCTGAGCAGGGGCTGCGAAGCTCATCAGACCAATCAATACAAGCACTGTAAGAAATGTCCGCGTGTACATGGCTCTTGCCTCCAACACCCCGAAGATGCCTCTTCTGGCTAAACCCCCGTGGCATCACCCGTTCCGCGGATGATGTCGGACGGCGCATAATCGCGACTGTCATAGTTTGCCATGTTGAGGCCACAAATTCAATCACCCAAAGCACAGCGTAGTGCTACACAACTCAGGCACACCACCCAAGCCCTGGGTAGGGTCCGCTGTGCGGACCGTCGGTCAATACCGACCGTCTCGACTCAGCGGACCCTGCCCGGTTCATCCATACAATCTACCGTGTACGGCGCGGGGCTACCTCGAGTTCCGAATCGACCGCCGGTTCAAGCTCGATCAACTCCTCCTCAAGCTCCAGCAGCTTGGCCTCGAACGCCGGCTGCAAACGCAGGTTGTGCCGACGGGCGAATGCTCGGA
>JAGLWJ010000540.1 GCA_023133475.1 Phycisphaerae bacterium
GGACGCGAATTGCATCAGATATTCGTGTCCCCCACCGCTAAAGCGATGGGCCACCCTTTCCAGAACATACCCCTCAAATGACCAGTAACACGGTGCGATACAGCCTCGGCGGGTGGAACCCGCCCTACACGACTTTCTGTATGCGTGACGGTTACCGCCTGTGGGACGGTGCCGCTTCAAGCACCGAATCGGTCGCCGGTTCAAGCTCGATCAATTCCGCCTCGAGTTCCAGCAGCCTGGTTTCAAACGCCGGTTGCAACGGTAAATTGTGCCGATGGGCGAACGCTCGGATGTCTCGGGCGTCCACCACACCGTTGCCGTCAAGGTCCGCACGCTCGGCATGGGCCACCGTCAGGCTCAACTCGGACACGCTGATGCCGGCACGCGGGGTCCGGGATACCACGTTCGCCACCACTGCGGCGGGTGGAACCCGCCCTACGCGGCCACAATCGTCAACCGCATCGCCAACCTCGAAGAAATTCGGCTGAATCAGTGCAAAGTCATCGCCGTCGTGGTATCCGTCACCAGTGGCATCGCCGCCGGTGCTCTGGTCGGCACCGATGGCTGTCTCCCAATTGGACGCCAATATCGAGAAGTCGGTGATGTCCACTAGGTTGTCCTGCGGCACCATGGCGGTGTGGAAGTCACCCGAGGTCAGGAACACCGTGACGCTGTCAGCCAACGTGCCGACAAAGTCCACCGCCACCCGCTTGCGCAAGGTGTGGCCTTCCTGCACGCCGAGCCACTCGAAACCAGCATCAAGGCCCGTGAAGATCACGCTCCCGACACCCTTGTTGTTGACGGTGTCAGCCGCAAAGGTCACCGGGACGGTGTGCGTGGCAGTGGCACCGTCGCAGTCGGTGAACACGAAGGTCACCTCACGATCAATCGCGGTGCCGTTACTCGACGGAGGGCCATAACCGCCGGGATTATCGCCGATCAGGCCTTCGATCTCCACGTTGACCACCATGCACAGGTAGACTTCAACAACGGTCTGGGCAACAAACTCGCACCCGCTGCCGTTGGTCACCGTCAGCGTATAGGTGCCGTTCATGGCCAGGGTAGCGTCACTAATTACCGGGTTCTGCTCTATGGAGCTGAAGCCGTTGGTCCCGGCCCACGAATAAGTGTAAGGCCCATCAGGCCCACTGCCGGGGCCACCGTCCAGCCTGATGGTGTCGCCCTCGCAGACGGGGCTGTTGCTGCCGGCGGTGGCCACCGTGTCGTCGATGCTGATGACACCGGAATCCTGCTTCTCCGGAAGGACGGTGCTGCTGTCGGCAGCCAACGTCAGCTTGGTATAGAATGGGGGATTGTCCGCCTGGAAAGTGACGTTCGTCGCACCCTCGATGACGGGGCTGAAGACCAGCGTAGCCACCGTGCCATTGGTGGACATCTCCCCGCCCGGCAGGTACAGGGCACAGGTGACGTCACCATCATCATCCGGGTCGGGATCGTTCGGGTTTGTGGGCACGATCAAACTCCAACCACTCTCCGCCGTGATGCTGTCCAGCGAGAGATAGGTCGCATCGTAATGGATCAGCGCCTGCACACCGTCGATGGGGTTGACCAGGTTGACCACATCCAGGGTCACCGTGACCGTATCGGTGCTGGTGACACATTCCGACCCGGCGGCTACGTTCAACTGCAAGCTGTTATACCCGGTGCGAATCTGGAGCAAATCGCCGCCGCCGACCGAGTCGTTCACAGTCACCCCACTGCCCGGATCAAAGGGGTCAGGCGGTGTCACCGTCATGTAGTAAATCCGCAGACCAGCCAGATCGAGCGTGGTCCCCGGTTCGATGATCAACTCGTTGACGTAGAGGGCTTCGGGGTCTTTGCTGGAACTGTTATCGCGGGCGTCCACGAGTTGCACCGTAGTGGCGGTAGGCCCGATGCGAAGTTTATCTAGCGAGAACAGGTAGCGGCTGGGCAACGGGGATATATAGCGCCCGATATCCGGCGCCATGGCCTCAAGATGCTGGGCGCCGTCTTCGGGCAGGCCGACCATTTGCAATGTTGCCCCGGTGAAATCGAAGCGGGTGGTATCGTTGATGGCGTTGTCAAAGTCGCCGCCGGCTTTGAAGACGCCCGCCCCCATGGCCAACGAGCCAAGCCGCCCCACGGCATAATCCCCGAGCACGGTGAAGCCGTTGCCTCGGGATTTCTTGCTGAAGTCGCCGATGAACTCGCCCGAGCCGCTGACGTTCCCGGTGACGGTGAGCGTGCCGCTCTGGAGGGTCATGGTGCCGTCATTGACCAGGTCGCCGATGATCTGGGTATCGGCGATGATGGTCACCGCCCCGTCATTGGTCAGGTCGGAAGCGATGGCCCCGAATCCGTCGATGTTGCCCGTAGCGTCGTTGGTCAGGCCGGCGGTGTCGAGTGTGCCGCCCAACAACTCGATCTCGGCACCAGCCAGGTTAACCAGTGGTTCATCGAAGACGACCGACCCATTCGACTGGACCTCGATCCGCCCGGCCTGGGTGAGACTGGTCGCGGTCACGACGATGGTCGCGGCAGTCGGAGCCAAAATGGTTCCGCCCGCCTGGTTATTCAGCACCGAACCGTTCAACGTCAGCGGAGCGATGGGTGACCCCTCGATGACACCCTGGTTATCCACGTCGGTGGTGATGGTGCCGTAGCCGTTGATGCCGTTGCCGGCGTTGGTGAGGGCTACCCCAGCCATCGTCCCACCGCGCAGGTCGAGATCACTGCCGGTTGCCAGAGTTGTGCCCTGGGTGGCTTGCAGGGTTGCACCGGTGTCGATCCGCAAGCCTTGATCGCCTGTGCCGGATGCTTCGACCAACAGATGGCAGACGGTCGTGGTCCCGGGCGTGCTGACGATGCAGGTGTTATCGACGGCGGTGGCGTTCGCTATGGTCACCGCCACGGTGGGCACGCCGGTCGGGTCCCAGTTGACGGGATTGCCGAACAACCCGCCGTCAGGCCCGATCCAGGCAGAGCCATCAGCCCCCGGCTCACACTCGTCCGGAACGCCGTTGTAGTTGCAATCTTGGCTGGTGCCGCCGGAGATATCCTGGGCATCGGGGGTACCGTTGGTGTTGCAATCGTCCTCGCATTCGTCGGGGATGTTATTGCCGTTGATGTCAAAGCTGGTCATCGCGGCGATGTCGCACTCGTCGGGGATGCTGTTACTGTTGCAGTCCTCGCTGGTGCTGCCGGAGATGTCGCACTCATCGGGGACGTTGTTGTTGTTGCAGTCCTGGCTGGTGCCGCCCGCGATGTCGGTGTTGTCGGCTATTCCGTTGGTGTTGCAATCCACCCCGATGACGATCTGCCCCATCCCCGCGTTGGTCGAGTTGTAGTATATGCGGTAGCCGTTGAGGGCCAATACTCCGTCACCGTCCTCGAAGGTCAGGGTATCCACATAGATGGCTTCCGGCTCGTTGCCCAACCCGTCAGCCCCACCGCGATGGTCGTTGTCGCGCAGGTCCACCAGCTTCAGCTTGGCCGACGGGCCGACGATCAGTTCGGGCAGCGAGAAGTTACTGACGAACCCGGCTGACGAGCCTTGTGTCGGGTCGTCGTTCTCGTCGAGGTCTTGCCCGGCGACTTCGAGGGTGGCGAACAGGCCGAACTCATGGGGGCTTGCGGTGACACCGCCGGTCATGCGCAGCTCGCCGCTGGAGCCGTAGCTGTAGTTGATGTCGAAGACCATCTGTAGATCATAGTTTCCGCCGACGGTGATCCGATCGCCGTTGCCGACCGAGACGTCACTGCCGGATTCGATGGTCATCAGCCCATCCACATCGAGCCCGCTGGTCACGGTGAGTTCGCCCGCGCCGGTGTAGGTGTTACAGGTGACGGTGGCTTCGGAAAGTATGAATCGCCCGTCGTTGTCGATGCTGTCGAAGGTAGCGGTGGTGTTGGAATCGAAGTTGGCTTCGCCGTTGTTGCTCAAGAGAAGCGTGCTGCTGCCGGTGAGCGTGGTGTTATTGAGGTCCAGCAGGCCGCCGTCGATAGTGATGGTCCCGTCGGTGGCCAGTGTGGTGCTGTTCAACTCGACCTCGCCTCCGCTGCCGGCAGCCAAGTTGCCCCCGTCGGTGGTGGTGAAGGTGTTGAACTCCACCTCGCCGCTGTCAAGGGCCTGAAGCAGACCGGCTGAGTTGTCCAACCGGGCGGTCGAGCTGAAGATCAGCTTGCTGCCCGATCCATCCGCCGTCATAGTGCCGTTGTTGGTCAGTGTGACTGTCTGGATGGTCAGGTCGCCGCCGTTCTCCGCCACCATCAGGTTGTTGTTAATGAGGCTGAAGTTGGTGTAGTTGCCCGAGGGGTTGTACGTGCTGAACGCCGTGCCGGAGACGTTGGCCCGAATATGCCCGTCGTTAATGAAAACCGGGTCGCCACTTATGCGATAGATGTAGGCGGATCCACCTTCGATGGTGTGGTTGGCGGTGTTGGTGACGGTGATGGTCCCGTCGAGGCCCAGGCGATCAGGCCACTTCCAATAGGTGTTCTGGAACCGCAGGGTGCCCGAACCAGCCAGGTTCAGGTCTGCGCTGATGTTGATCGATTCGTCGTACGAATCGCTGTCGGTGCGAATGGTCCCGTTGTTGGTGAATGTGCCGTGCAGATTAAGACTGCTCCATATCTCGATGACAGCCCCGTCAATCGTGACGTCGGTGAACTCAGTCGGGGAGGCGGTTATCTTCACCAGGTGATTATCCGGCGACTGGATAGTGATGCCGGTCAGTGCGGTATTTGTCTGGAGGGTCAGGTCGCCGTAGTTGGCGTCGATGACCCAGGTTTCGCCCGGCTGGTTGAAGGTCGGCGAGAACTTCACGATTCCACCCGCCGCGTCGATGGTCCCCAGGTCGGCGATCTCGTCCACCACGACCACCGTGCTGAAATCGATGGTGGCCCCGTTGGTGGCCCGCAAGGTGCCGTTGGTGCTGTCCACCGTGGAGTACATCTCGAACTTGAGTTTGGCGTCGACTCCGTCGGCGTGCATAAGCCCGTTGTTGACCACCGCGACGTCCTCGAAATGCAACTCGCCGCCGTTCTCGGCGAACATGTCCCCGTCGTTGGTGAACAGGAATTCACCGGCGTTGGAGCGGCTGTCGAACTCGATGACGCGATCGAGGTTGCAGCGAATCTCGCCCTGATTCACGAACGCCACCGACCCGTTATACCGCAAGATCGAGGCATTGCCGCCGACCATGGTGTGGTCAGGCCCATTGGTGACCGTGAAGGTGTCGTAAATGTAGATGCTGTCGCCGGTGTCGCCGTAGTAGGGATTGAACCACTCGTTGCGGAACTGGATGGCCCCGGCCCCGTCGAAGACGATATCGCCGTTGGCGTAAACCCGCTCGACCGTGGAATCCGTATCGAACCGCAACAGCCCATTGTTGGTAAAGGTCCCGAACAGATACAGCGATGCACTTTCGTTCTCAACCGTCGCCGAAGCGTCGATGGTGGTGTCGGTAAACTCCGGCCCGCTGGTTAGCCGGAACGGATGCCCATCCGCCGAGGCAAAGGTGATCCCGGTGATGTGGGCGGAACCGATGGTGAAGTCCCCGTAGTTGCCACCGATCGTCCAGGTGCCGCCCGGTTCGTCGAGTGTGCCGGTGAAGATCAGGCTCCCGCTGGGATTGTCCACCGTCCCAAAGTCCGCCGCTGAGGCCATCGTGCTGCTGATGGTTATCTTGCCGTCGTTGAGCATTTGCAATGTGCCCGTGCCGCCGTCCAGCGTCGAGTCCGTATAGAATGACACATCGCTGTCGGCACCGTCAGCCAGGATAGTCCCGGCATTAGTGACCGCCACGCCGTCGAAGTGCATGTTGCCGGCGTTCTCGGCTGCCAGCAGGTTGTTGTTGGCAATGGTGAAGCTGCTCGGGGCGCCGGTGGTCTCGAACTCGATCCAGCGCCCATTATTGGAACGCACCGCACCGTTGTTCACAAAGGCGGCATTGCCCGAATAGCGTCGGAACATCAGATACCCGCCCTCGATGGTGTGGTCGGGGCCGTTGGTCAGGGTCATCGTATCGTGGATGCTCAGGCGGTCGTAGTGGTTGTAGTAGGTGCTGCCGGAAGGGTTACGGGATTGCAGCACGCCGGACCCGCCCAAAAGAACATCGGTCACAAAGGCAATGGTTTCATAGCTGTTGTCGTCGTCGAAGCGGAGCACCCCGTCGTTGACAATGGTGCCTGCCATATCCTGCGTCCCACTCTGTATCTCCAGTGTGGCGGTCGAGTCGATACCAATGTCGGTAAAGTCACAGGAGCCGGTCAGCTTGATCACAGGCCCACCAGGCGATTCGAAGGTGACCCCGCTGATAACCGCTCCACTACTGATGGAGAAATCACCGTAGCCGCTCCCAATGACCCAAGTGCCGCCCGGGGCGACCAGGGAGCCGTTAAACTCCAGAACCCCGCTGGGATTGTCCACGACGCCGAAGTCCTGTGCCGACGCCACGGTGCTGCTGATGGTCATCTTGCCGTCGTTGAGCATCTGCAATGTGCCCGTGGTACTGTCCAGCGTCGTGTCCGAATAGAATGACACATTGCTGTCGGCCCCGTCAGCCAGGATGGTCCCGGTGTTAGTGACGGCCACACCGTCGAAATACATGTTGCCCGCATTCTCCGCCGCCAGCAGGTTATTGTTGGTGATAGTGAAAGTGCTCGGCGTGCCGGAGGTCTCGAACTTAATCCAGCGATTGCTGTTGTTGGAGCGCACTTCGCCGTCGTTGACGAAGGCGGCATCACCGTTATACCGCGTGACCTGCAGATACCCCCCTTCGATGGTGTGAGCAGGGCCGTTGGTCAGCGTCTTGGTATCGTAGATTCTCAAGCGGTCGTAGTAGTTGTAGTAGGTGCTGCCGGAAGGATTCCGGGATTGCAGCACGCCGGACCCGGTGAGACTCACATCGTCGATGATATTGATGTACTCGGAGGAGTTGTCGGTGTCATACCGCACAATTCCGTTGTTCATGACGTTCTGTTGCAGTGTGAGGGTGCTGCTTTGATGCTCCACCACGCCGTAATTCGTCAGAGCCCCAGGATCGAATGTGGAGGTCAGGTTGAGCGTGGCGTCGGCGTCCACGTCAAGCGTATTGACCTCGATGCCGCTGACGTTGGCCGTCACCGTATAAGGCCCACCCATCGCCGGAAGGAAAACCGAGTATTCCCACGAGGCACTGTTGTCCGGATAAGAGTCGCCACCAGCCAGTTGGTCCCAACATGCGGTCGAGTTCCAGTTCCCGCTCCCGCAGACCCAGGTGGAGGGCGTCGCCAACTGCGAGTCCTTGATTTGCAGCGGATCGCCGACCAGGGTGTTGTAATAGAGGTTCAGCCCGTTGACGTTGAGGATTCCATTGGCATCCTCGAAGGTCAGGGTATCGACATAGAGGGCTTCGCTGCCGCCGCCGCGATTGCCGTTGTCCCGCAGGTCCACCAGGCTGACCTTGGCTTCGGGTCCGATGATTAGATTGGGGAGGGAGAAGTTCTGGGTATACCCCGCCGGGACATCCCCCATGTCCGCCCCAGCCGCCTCCAGCGTGCCGAACAGATCGTATTCATACGGAAGTGCGCCGGTGGCACTGGTGAAGCGCAGTTCCCCATTTGTGCCGAAGTCGAAGTCGGCTTCGACGGTCATCTCGTTGACCAGGCGGTCGCCGATATTGATCCGTGCCCCGTCGCCCACCAGAAGCTCGGTGCCGGCGTCCAGCGTCATGACCGAGTTGACCGTCAGGTTCGAATCGACCGTGAGCGCACCAGCCCCCGCGTAGATGTCCGTCGTCAAGCCGGCTCCGGTCGATGGGATGATTCCGCTGAGGTTGTCGATAGTTGCGAAAGTGGCTGTTGTCATCGAGTCGAAGTCAACCACGCCCCAGTAAGCCAGAACCAGCGACCCGCTCCCGCTGATGGTCACCCCGTCGAAGTCGAGCGTCCCGCTGTCGCTGAGCAGGTCTCCGTCGTTAGCCAGGCTCGCCCCCACCACCTGCAACATGCCCAGGTCCTCGGCGATCATTTCCCCATGGTTGGTCACGGTCAGGCCCACGCCTTCCCAATCGAGCAACAAGGTGCGGAATGGGACGTTGGCCAACACGGTCCCGTCATTGACAAAGTAGACCGCCCCCAATCCATCGCCGCGGATCGTTCCGGGGCCGCCCTCGATACTGTGCATAGTTCCGTTGGTCAGAGTATACCCGTTGCTGGTGACGATCTCCGCAGTGCTCGGATCGTCAGCCAACGGATCGTTGTCTCGAAAGACGATCTTCCCATCGCCGCTGAGGGTCAGGCTGCTGGTGACGACGATGGCCTCGGCGTCAGCGGAGTTCAGATCGAAGCGGATCACCCCGCTGTTGCTCACCGCCGCCGATAACTCCAACACGCCTGTGCTGAGGTCGATAACCCCATTCTGGGTCAGCAGTCCGGGGCTGAACAGGCTGTCGTTCAAATCGAGCCTTACCCCGGCGTCGATTTCGAGGTTGAGCAGTTCCAGCTCGCCCGTCGCCTCCATGGACAGCGCATAAAAGCCGCCGGGCAGCGTCACATTGTAAATATAGGACACATTGTTAGCCGGGTAGGGATCGGTTCCGCCCAGCACGTCCCATCCGTTGCTCGTTACCCAGGTGCCGCTGGTGCCGTCCCAGGTGGAATCGATGGTGGTTTGCCCGAGCGCCCCGGCAGCCAGAACAAGAACAATCGCTATCGCGGGACAACAGATAGACCGCATGACATGCCCTCCTTTAGATATCGCGTACCCACAGGATTCGCTTTGATACATAAAACCTGTTGGAGCCACGCATTGTAACAACTTACCCCCTCACGCTCAAGGGTTCCCGTGCAATCTGTAATCTCTTGTTGTAGGGCATGTTACGGTCGTCGACCGGGGCACGGAACGGTAAGTATTCAGTAACCCCATGTCCCGGGTGGCCCATCGCTTTAGCGGCTGTCGATAAACCCTGTAGCGCAGGCTTCCAGCCTGCCCAATGGCCAGTAAAAACGTGGCATGGGTGCCCCTCTGCCGAACCCGCAAAACTCCCGGCTTGACGATGCCGCCTGGCAGGCATATAGTGTTGCGCTTTTCGCGGTAAGCACTTACGACGAAAGGGCCAGACCTCGTGGAACGTACACTCATTATCCTCAAGCCCGATTGTGTTCAACGGCGGCTGATTGGTCGTCTCTTGCTGCGTTTCGAGGACAAGGGGCTCACCATCGTGGGCATGAAGATGATGCGGGTGTCCCGCGAATTGGCTGAACGCCATTATGGGGTGCATCAGGGCAAACCCTTCTATCCGGGCCTGCTCGACTACATCACTTCCGGCCCGGTGGTGGCCCTGGTCTTGCGAGGCCCGCGGTGCATCGAGGTCAGCCGCGCGCTGATGGGCAAGACGTTCGGGTATGAGGCTGTTCCGGGCACCATTCGCGGCGATTTCGGGCTGAGCCGGACCTACAACCTGGTGCACGGGAGTGATTCGCCCGAGTCAGCCGAAACCGAAATCACGCTCTACTTCAAACCCCACGAATTGTTAGACTATGACACTGCCGATGCAAAGGCGATTTCCAGGCCCGACGAACTGTAGGGCGGGTTCCACCCGCCATGCGATGTTGTAGGGCGGGTTCCACCCGCCACACCACGCTGTAGGGCGGGTTCCACCCGCCACACCACGCCAGGAAAGCGAGTGGAACCCAGGGCAATCGCATCTAACCCGGATA